>CAJAYO010000090.1 GCA_903948415.1 uncultured Opitutia bacterium
GAGAACGCCGCCGCGGCGAAACCGACGGAGGCGCCGGCGGACGTTCGTCCGGCCCCGCCGACGACCGGAAACGGCGGATTGGAAATCAAATTTGTCCGGGCGCCCGCGGCCAAGGCGCCGCGTCCGACCGCGGGGGCGTCCGCGGCCCCGAAGAGCGTCACGACCATCCCCGCTCCGGCCAAGCCCCCGGCGGCCGGTGCGACGTCCGTCGCGACCAGTCCGGTGCGGCCGGCTACGCCGTTGGCCCCCGCGGCGGCGCTGCCGCCGGCGATGGTTCCCGCCGCATCTGCCGTGGCGGTGGCCACGTCGTCGCGCGTGGTGGCCGAACCGGTGAGCGCGAAAAAACCGGACGACCCGGTAGAGCCGCGTGAGACGACCGCGGCAGAGGAGGCGACGGAAAAGGCGAAACCGAAGACGCCGGCCAAGGGTTTTTTCCGGCGGGGCGCGGCCGGAGAAGTCGAGTTGCCGGCGGCCCCCTGGTTTACGACGCAGACCGTGGTGTTGGCGATCGGCGTGGCAGGAGCGTTGGCCTATCTGATGTGGCGCAGCCGGCAGCGCGCGCTGGAACTGGCGGCGACGACGGTTTCGAACACGCCGTTTAGCGAGCCGGTGGCCGTGGACAATTCGGCGCTTTTTAACGGGGAATTTCTGGCGAAGCTCGAGTGGAAGCGCTTCGAGGAGTTGGTGGCGCTCTACTACATCAAGACGGGCGTGGTGGCGGTGCGGACGAAAACGGGGCCCGATTCGCCGGTGCATCTGAAAATCTCCTGGAAAGGCGAGACGAAGCCGTTTGCCTGCGTGCAATGCCACGCCAATCCGCCGGGCCTGATCCGTTCCGAACCGTTGCAGGCACTCGCTTTGGCGTTGGCCGGCGCCGAAATCCGGCGCGGCTACGTCGTCACCAACGGCAAGTTTAACGTCGAAGCGCGTGATCTGGCGGAAGAAAAACACTTCACGCTGCTGCCCGGCGATATCCTGTTGGAGAAGCTCAATGCGTTGCCGCCCATGGCCCGGATCGAGCTCATGCAGGAAATGACCAAGGGGGACTACACGACGCCCACCTGTCCCAAATGCGATGTGAAGATGGTGCGCTCCGGGCCCGACGCTTGGCGGTGCGCGAACTCTCCCAAATGCGAGGTCGTCCTTCCGGCGCGCAAGACGTAGGCCCGTTCGCGGACCGGAACGTGCGGGGCGGCCAGGGCGTCCGTGGATTCGCGGTGGACATTTGGCGGGTGGCGAAAACGATGCGCAGCCCATGGACACCCTGAATCACCTGTTTGCGCAGAACAAGGAGTGGGCGGATAAGATCCGGCTCCGGGATCCGGACTTTTTTGAAAAGTTATCGCGTCAGCAGAATCCGGAGTATCTCTGGATCGGTTGTTCCGACAGCCGCGTGCCGGCCAACGAAATCATCGGTCTGCTGCCCGGCGAAGTGTTCGTCCACCGCAATATCGCGAACGTGGTCGTGCACACGGACCTGAACTGTCTGTCGGTGATCCAGTTTGCCGTCGATGTCTTGAAGGTGAAACACATCATGGTGGTCGGGCACTACGGCTGCGGCGGGGTGCGCTCGACGATCCGGTGCGAGCGCGTGGGCCTGGCCGACAATTGGCTGCGGCACGTGCAGGATGTGCGCGAGAAACATGAGGCGTGCCTGTGCCGTCTCCCGGACGAGAGCGCCCAGAGTGCACGGCTGTGCGAGTTGAATGTCGTCGAGCAGGTGGCGAACGTCAGCCAGACCTCGATTGTGCGCGATGCCTGGCTCCGCGGCCAGGATCTCACGGTACACGGTTGGATTTACGGTCTCCGCGACGGCCTGCTGCGCGATCTCGGCTTCACCGCGAGCACGCAGACCGAGGCGTCGGCGCGCTACAAATCCGCGGTGGCCGCCCTGTCCTGACCGGGCGACCGGGAGTGGGGCGCAAAAAAGCCCGCGGGATGAGCCGCGGGCCGATTGATTGGATCGGGAGGCGTGCGTCGCTCAGACGCGGCCGAGGTAGCTGCCGTCCTCGGTGCTGACCTTGATGATCTCGCCTTCTTTGATGAAGAGCGGGACCTGCACCATGAGGCCGGTCTCGAGCTTGGCGGGTTTTTGGACGTTGCTGGCGGTGTCGCCTTTGATGCCGTCGGAACTCTCGATGACTTTGAGGGCCACGGTCGACGGGAGTTCGAGGGTCAGAGGCTTTTCGTCGACGAACAGCACGTCGCACTTGCCGCCGGCGGTGAGGTAGTTCTTGGAATCGCCGAGCAGTTGGGCGCTCAGTTCGATCTGGTCGAAGGTGTCCGGATCGATGAAGGCGAAGGCGTCGCGGTCGGCGTAGCTGAACTCCAGCGTGCGCTTCTCGGTCGGGAGCACCTCGATGGTGTCGGTCGAGGCGAAGCGTTGGTCGAGCGCCTTCCCGTAGCGGAGATTGCGCATCTTGATCTGCACAAACGCCCGGAGATTACCGGGGGTGCGGTGCTGCGTTTCCATGACGAGGTGCGGCTCGCCGTTGAACTTGATGACTTGGCCTTTGCGGATGTCGTTGGCTGCGGGCATGGCGGAGGTGCGTTTCGGACGGAGGTTCTTGAGTGGTGGAAAGGTTGAGAGTGAGGAAACGCCTTCCGCCGTGTCAAGCTGCGGGCTTGCGGTTTGCCGGATCGGCGGTCGGGGCGGTGGGCGCGCCCTCGCGGAGGAGGTCGGAGGCTATCTCCACGCTTGCGCTCCGGCCGGCCGGTTTCCGAGACTGTCCCCAAACCCAATGAAACAACGCACGCTCGCGCGGGAAGTCTCCATCAAAGGCAGTTCGCTCCACACCGGCGATGCGGTGACGTTGACCCTCAAACCTGCCCCCGTGGACCAGGGTTTTGTGTTCCGGCGCATCGACCTGCCCGGCGCCCCGGAACTGCGCCCGCGCATCGATCAGGTCACGGACCTCGTCCGCGCGACCACGATCCAGGTGGGGCACGCCAAGATCCAGACGATAGAGCACGTGCTGAGCGCACTCAGCGGCTGCGGAATCGACAACGTCGTCATCGAGATGAACGCCTCCGAGCCGCCGATTCTCGACGGGTCCGCGAAGCCGTTCGTCGATCTCATCATGCAGGGCGAGCCGATCGAGCAGGACAAGGACCGCGAATATTTCACGCTCGATGCCGCGGTGTCGGTCACGAAGGGCCAGTCGTCTATCATCGCCCTCCCGTCCGACGAACTGCGCATTACGTGCACCTCGGCGGACGACCGGGGCATCCACACGCAGCACCTTTCGCTGACGATCGACCCCGATTCGTTCATGACGCAGATTGCGGCGGCGCGGACGTTCACGATTTACGAGGACATCGAGGAGCTGCTGAAGCTGGGCAAGATCAAGGGCGGCTCGCTCGACTGTGCGGTCGTCATCAAGGGTGACAAAATCATCTCGAAGGAGGGCCTGCGGTTCAAAGACGAGTTCGTCCGGCATAAAATTCTCGATATCATCGGCGACATCACGCTGCTCGGTCTCCCGCTGAAGGCGCACATCATCGCGGTGCGGCCCGGTCACGCCATCAACGCCGAACTCACCAAGGCCCTGGCGGCCAAGCTGGAGGAGCGCAAAAAAGGGCCGAAGAAGAAACCGCGTCCCACGATGGTCATGCCCGACGAGACCGCGCTCGATATCCGCCGCATCCTCGACACGCTGCCCCACCGCTACCCGTTCGTGATGATCGACCGCGTGGTGGAGTTCATCGGCAACGACGCACTCGTCGCGATCAAGAACGTGAGTATCAACGAACCGTATTTTCAGGGTCATTTCCCCGGCAATCCCGTGATGCCCGGCGTGCTCCAGCTCGAAGCCATGGCGCAGGCCGCGGGCATCCTGATGCTGCGCCGCGGCTCGGCCGAGGGCAAAGCCACGCTCTTCATGAGTGCGGACAAGGTGAAGTTCCGCAAACCGGTCCGCCCGGGCGACCAACTCATCCTCAATGCCAAACTGACGAAGACGCGCGGGGACAAGCTGGCGGCGGCCGAGGTGACCTGCACGGTTGACGGCCATGTCGTTTCGTCGGCCGACCTGATGTTCGCCATCATCAATAGTTCGGAGATGGACTGACCGCATGGCCGCGAAGATTCACGCCACGGCGATCGTCGAAAGCGGCGCCCAACTGGGGGCCGACGTTGAGGTCGGTGCCTATGCCTTTGTCGGCCCCGGTGTCACGCTGGGCGAGGGCACGCGGCTGCACCATCATGCGTCCGTCGAGGGCAACACGGTGCTCGGCAAATCCTGCGAGGTGTTTCCCTATGCCTGCATCGGCGGGAAGACGCAGGATCTGAAGTTCGCCGGCGGCAATCCGGGGCTGCGCATCGGCGACCGCAATGTCTTCCGCGAATACGTGTCGGTCCATTGTGCGACGAACGACGGCGAGTTCACGCGCATCGGTTCGAACAACGTCCTGCTGGCCACGTGTCACGTCGCCCACGACTGTCTCCTCGGCGACCATATCATCATGAGCAACGGCGCCGTGCTCGCGGGTCATGTGACCGTCGAGAATCACGTCGTGATCGGCGGCTACGGCGGCATCCACCAATTCTGTCGGCTCGGGGCCTATGCCATGCTGTCGGCGACGGCGAAACTGGTGCACGATCTGCCGCCTTTTTTCATCGCCGACGGCACGCCCGCCGAGGTGCGTGCGATCAACCGGGTGGGGCTCGAGCGCAACGGTTTCACCGCCGAACAGCTCGACCGCGTGAAGCAGATTCACCGCCTGCTCTACCGCGAGGGGCTGAACCGCTCGCAGGCGCTGGAGAAACTCGCCGCGCACCCGCAGGCCGCGAGCGCGGAGTTCGTGCGCGTGCTGACGTTCGCGCAGTCGAGCGAGCGCGGGTTGGCGCCGGGCGGGCGGTAGGGGCCGTGGCCCGCCTCCGGCGTTGGCGCCCCAGGGCCCTCACGCTGGGCTTGGCTTTGTCTTCGCCGCCCCGACGTCGCACGGGTCGGGGTGGGCGGGGTCATTGCGCGGGGACGATCACGACGGGGCACTTCGCGCGTTGGATGACGCCGTGGGTGGTGCTGCCGATCACGAGGTCGTAAAAGGCGGTGTGGCCGTGTGAGCCCATCACGATGTAGTCGGCCGCGAATCGCCGCGCAGCTTCGGCGATCGCCTCGGCCGCCAGGCCGGTCACCGTCTCGGTCACGACGGCGAGGAGGTCCGTCGGCAGTTCGCGTTGGAGCTTTTGCAGCCGTTCGGCGGACGATTGCTGGGCGGCGTCGACGAACTCGGTCGTGTTGCCCATCATCGGCGTGAACTCACTGACGATCACCGGCGCTTGCACGACGCTGAGGAGGACGAGGCGGGCCGGGAGCAGGCGGGCGAGGGCGGTGGCTTGGGCGACGACGGCCGCGGTGGCGGGGGAGAAATCGACGGGGGCGAGAATCGTTTTCATGGCGCCACTATAAACAATGAGCGGGGGCGAGGCGGCGCGGTTCTTGTCGGGACGTGTGCACTATTTGCGATGTTGGGGCCGGCGCGCAGGGGGACGCGGCCGCGGGGATGACGGTGGCGGGCGGGCGCGCTCAGGCGACCGACTGCGCCGCCCGGAGGATCGCAGCGACGCTCAGATCGACGTCCGCCTCCGTCGTCCGCCAACTGGATACGCTGATGCGCATCGCGGTCCGGCCCTGCCAGACGGTGACCCCGGCCCAGCAGGTGCCGTCGGCCTGGATGGCGGCGATCACGCGCTGGGTGCGCCCGGGGTCGCCGAAAGAAACGAGGACCTGGTTGAGGACGACGTCGTTGAGGATGGTGCAGCCGGCGGCGGCGAGTTTTTCGGCGAAGCGGCGGGCTTGGGCGCAGTTGGCCTCGATCAGCTGCGCGATGCCGGAGCGGCCGAGGGAGTGGAGCGCGGCCCAGACGTCGACGCCGCGGGCGCGGCGCGAGAGTTCGGGGGTGAAGTCGGACGGGTTGCGGAATTCGCTTTGCGTCGGGAGATACTCGGCGGTGATGGCCATGGCGGCCTGCAGCGCGTGCGGATCGCGGACGAAGGCGAGGCCGCTGTCGTAGGGCACGTTGAGCCATTTGTGCGCGTCGGTGGCCCACGAATCGGCGTCGGCGAGACCGGCGGCGAGGTGCGCCCGCGACGGCGCGGCGGCGGCCCAGAGGCCGAACGCGCCGTCGACGTGGACCCACGCGCCGGCGGCGTGGGCGAGGCGGCAAATTTCGGCGACGGGGTCGATGGCGCCGGTATTTACGTTGCCGGCCTGCACGCAGACGAGGGTGGGACCGGAGATGGGCGGGATTTTCTCCGCGAGCATGCGTCCCTGGGCGTCGACGGGGATGGGGACGACGCGGGTGCGGCCGAGGCCGAGGAGGCCGAGGGCTTTTGCCACGGACGGATGGATTTCGCCGCCCACGATGACCGTGATGGGCGGGGCGCCGAAGAGGCCGTCGGCTTCGACGTTCCAGCCGGCGCGGGCAAGCACGGCGTGGCGGGCGGCGGCGAGGGCGGTGAGATTGGCCACGGTGGCGCCGGTGACAAAGGCGCCGCCGCAGGTGGGCGGGAGATGGAGGATGTCGAGGAGCCAGCGGAGGGCGACTTGCTCGATGAAGGCGACGCCGGGCGAGGCACGGTAAAGGACGGCGTTTTGGTCCCACGCGGTCGTGAGCCAGTTGGCGGCCAGGGTGGCGGGGAGGGCGCCGCCGATCACGAAGCCGAAAAAGCGCGGGCCGGCCATGCCCATGGTGGCGGGCGAGCCCAGTTCGTCGAGGAGGCGAAGGGTTTCGGCGGGGGCGGCGGGATTTTCGGGGAGCGGGGTGTTGAAGCCTTCGAGCGCGGCGAGTGCCGCGGGAGCCGGGGCCACGGGGCGGGTTTCGACGTCGGCGAGGTAGCGGCTGGCGCGGAACGCGGCGTCGGCGAGAAGGGGATGCATGGGCGGGTGGTAGCCGGGCACGACGCGCGCTGCAATGCCGGCCGCGCTGTGTCGGCCAAAAGGCGCACCCGCTGAATGGGCGACGTGCTGCGGAGTTGCGCGCGGGATCGAATTGGCCGACAACGACCGCGCGGCTATGAAAAACTCCTTCCCTTCCTTGGGCACGGGCCCGGCGCGCGTGGCGCGGCCCGCGTCGGCGCGAGGCGGGCGCGGTCGCCACGCGGGGCTGCTCCATGGTTCTCCGGGCATCGACGCGCAGTTGCTGCAGTTGCACGCGGCAAACGACATTCCCCATTTTTGGACGGCGTTGCAGGCGTTGCTCGGCGCGACGATTCCGCACGACGCGCTGATCGTCTACCTCAACTTCCTCGATTTTGAGACCTCGTGGCAGGCGACGGAAATTCTCGCGACGCCCAACGCCCAGCGGCCGACGAAGTGGTTTCAAAACCGGCGGCAAGTGGACATGACGCCGCGGTTCGTGCTCTCGCAGCCGAAGAAGATCAAAATCTACCGGTTGTCGGATGTGGTGCCGGACCGGAGCGAGTTGCGGCGGTCGGCCTTCTTCAAAGAATTTCTCGAACCGTTTGGCTGGCACCATCTGGCGGTCGCGCTCTACTGGCGCGGCGAGCACGTGGGGTCGCAGATCGCGATCCGGCGCACGGCGGCGCAGGGCGATTTTACGGCGAAGGAGGTCGCGTTGCTCGAGGCGGTGCATCCGCACATCGAGACGGTGCTGAACCGGCTGCTCGCGTACGAAGAGGAGCGGGCGCGGCGCCGTTGGCTGGAGGCGTTCAACCATCACCTGCCGTTTGCGCTGCTGTTTCTCAACTGGGAGATGAAGTCGCTCTATGTGAACCAGGCCGGACTGGAGCAATGTTCGAGGTGGAATTTCGGTCCGGCGAAGGCGCGGGCGTATCAGCCGCGGGCCGTGTTTTCGCCGCCGGCGGAGGTGGTGCAGGCGTGCGCGGCGTTGAAGACTGAGTGGCTCGAACACCACTCGATGGGCCAGCCGCACCTGGGCGGAGCCACGAAGGTGAGCCACCCCACGCAGACCGGGTTCACGGCGACGATTCGGCTGCAGGTCGAGGAACACGTGCGGACCGCGTATCCCGGTTTTATTGTTTACCTGGAGAATCACGCGGCCAAGCCCGCGCTCGACCAGCTCCCGGCGCATTCGCTCCTCGGTCAGCTGACGGTGGCCGAACGCGAGATCGCGCGGCACGTGAGCGAGGGCCTCGGGAACGCTGAGATCGCGCGGCGGTTGAGGAAGAGCGTGAAGACGGTGAAGGGGCAGCTCACCTCGATTTTCAAGAAGCTCGGCGTGAACGGGCGGAACCGGCTGATGGTGCGGTTGCGGTGAGGCCGGGAGAAGGATCGCCGGGCGCGGTTTGCGACCTTGGTCCCATGCGCGATCGGGCGTTTCCTGATAGAGTGCGGCGTGCCTAACCCCCTGTGCGCTCCGGTGCGCGCCCCGTTGATCTTCCGATGACCCTCGGTGTGCCATACCTCGCGGCGAAGGTTTCCGGACGGAGGGCGGGGTTGCGGCAATGGGTTGCGGTCGGCGCACTGGGCGCGGTGCTGATGGGTGGGGGCGGAATGATTCTGTCGGCGGCGGACGCAGCCGCGGGCAGGGTCTTCGCCGTGAACGACCAAGAGGTGTTGAACCCCGTGACGAGCGGGCGCGTGCGGTTGGCGGGGGCGTTGGCGGTGCGTTTCGTCGGGCGGATTCGGCCGCACGAGGCGTCGGTGTATTCGTTCTTCGGGCCGGGCGTCGAGGCGGTCGAAGGCACGTCGGAGCGCGTGATCCTGCCGGAAGGATGGCTGGGCGAGGTGAGCTACGACCGGACGGCGCGGGCGGTCACGCTGCGCAATCTGCGACGGAGCCACGCGCCGGCGTTTCCCGGGGTGGAGGGATTTGGCCACTACACGGTGGGTGGCCGCGGGGGAAAAGTGCTCGAGGTGACGAACCTGAACGACGCCGGACCGGGGAGTTTTCGGGCGGCCGTGCGCGCGAAGGGGCCGCGCACCGTGGTGTTTCGCGTGTCGGGGACGATCGCGCTCGAGTCGGAGCGGAAGATTCGCGAGCCGTTTCTCACGATCGCGGCCCAGACGGCGCCGGGTGACGGCCTCTGCCTCAAGAAGTATCAGGTCAACTTCGACACGTCGCAGGTGATCATGGATTACGTGCGGTTTCGGCCGGGCGATGAGAAAGGGAAGGAGCAGGACGGATTGGGCGGCGCCGGCGATCACATTGTCATCGACCATTGTTCCGCGAGTTGGAGCGTGGACGAGACGTTTTCCATTAACCAAGCCTCGAACCTCACGGTGCAGGGGTGCCTCGTGAGCGAGAGCCTTTACCACTCGCTGCACAAGAAGGGTAATCACGGTTACGGCGGGCTGTGGGGCGGGCCGGGCGGCTCGTGGCCTCACAACATCCTGGCGCATCATTCGAGCCGCAATCCGCGCGCGTCGGGCGAGGTGGACTCCGGGCTGATGGATTACCGCAACAACGTGATCTACAATTGGGGGTTCAACAGCGCCTACGGGGGTGAGCTCTGGCCGAGGAATTGGAGCAACACTTCCGACAAGTCGGGCCCGGCGACGGACGACAACGTGCGCCGCCGGATTTTTCTGCAAAAGGATCCGCGCGGGAAAATGTATGCGGCGGGAAATTTCGTGGCGGGCTTTCCGGCGATCAGCGCCGACAACGGGAAGGGCGGCATCGATTTCGCAGCCGACGGGGAAGCGACGGAAAAGACGTTGCGCGTGGCTCAGCCTCTCGTGGTCGCCCCGGTCACCACGCAGCCGGCGGAAGTCGCGTCTGCGCGGGTGGTGGCGCAGGCGGGCGCCTCACGGGTGCGCGATGCGGTGGATCGGCGCGTGATCGAGGAGATTCGCACCGGCACGGCGAAGTTTGGCGCGAGTTACAAGGGGGGCGGGAAGGGGATCATTGATTCGCAGCGCGAGGTGGGCGGTTGGCCGGAGCTGCGGTCGTTGCCGGCGCCGACCGATTCCGACCACGACGGGATGCCCGATGCGTGGGAGTTGGCCCGTGGACTCAATCCGCCTGATCCGGCCGACGGGGCGCAGGCGGCGCAGCCCGGCGGTTACACGAATCTCGAATTTTATCTCAACTCGCTGGTGTCGTCGTACGGCGCTGGCAGTAGCGCGGGGCTTCAGCCCGCGCCACGAAAACCCTGAGTCCTCCGAGCGCGGGCTGAAGCATCGCGCTACCCCAATCATCATGAACTTCACCCGCAGACAGTTTCTCGGCAGCACCGCGGCAGCGGTCATCGTCGGTGGCATGAAAGCGCAGGGCACCGTCATCGGTGCGAACAACCGCATCCGCGTTTGCACGATCGGTTTCAACGGTCAGGGCGGCAGCCACATCAAGGACATCCTCGCGATGAAGGGTGACGCGGAATATGTCGCCCTTTGCGATGTGGACGCGAACGTCCGCGCGAAGGGTGCGGCGCTGGTGAAGGCCGCGCAGGGCAAGGAGCCGAAGCTCTACAAAGACATGCGCGATGCGATGCAGGACAAAGATATCGATGTCGTCACGGTGGCGACGCCGAACCACTGGCACTCGCTGGCGGGCGTGTGGGCGTGTCAGGCGGGCAAAGATGCCTACATCGAGAAACCGATTTCCCACAATATCTACGAAGGCCGGCAGGTCGTGGCGGCGGCGGAAAAGTATAGGCGCATCGTGCAGCACGGCACGCAGAGCCGCTCGAACGGCACGCTCATCCGCGACATGAAGCTGATGCACGGCGGGTTCATCGGGAAAATCGTCGAGTCGCGCGGCTACGTTTACAAGAACGGCAACCGCGGTTCCATCGGTCACGGCAAGCCCGGGCCGGTGCCGGAGCATCTCGACTGGTCGCTTTGGCAGGGGCCCGCGCAGGAGCGGGCATTCATGATCAACACCGACCGGAAAAAGCCCGGCCTGTATGTGCACTACGATTGGCACTACTTCTGGGAATACGGCAACGGCGAGATCGGGAACCAGGGGGTGCACGAAATGGACATTGCGTGCTGGGGTCACAACCGGGGACTGCCCATCCGCGTGCACAGCGCGGGCGGGCGCTTCGGACTCGACGACGACGGCCAGGCGCCGAACACGCAGGCGACGACGTTTTCGTATGAGGACGGGTCGATCCTGACGTTTCAGGTGCGCAACCTCGGGTCGTTCGAGGAGGCCGAGGGCGGCAACTGCGGCAACAGTTTCTTTGGCACGAAGGGCTACTACGTTCGGGGCAAAGGTTTCTTCTCCTATAAAGAAAACAAGGGCGGTGCGCGTGAATCCATCCCGGTGCCGGAAAACGCCCCGAAGCCGCCGAAGGGCGACAAGTGGCAGCGCTTCTTTGCCGCCGTGCGCTCGCGCAAGCCGGCCGACCTCCCCATGTCGCCGCTCGAAGCGCATCAGTCCTGCGTGCATTGCCATCTGGGCAACATCGCGTTTCGCGCGGGTCGCTCGCTGGAGTTCGACCCGAAGGCCGAACGCTTCAAGGACGCCGCGTTCAATCCTCAGCTCACGCGCGAATACCGGAAGAACTTCGAAGTTCCGCAGATCGCTTAAGCGGGACCCTTCCCATCGCCCATCGCCATGACCGCCATACCCCAGCGCCTCTCGTGGGCCGCCGTGCTTATCACGACGGCGGTCCACGCCCAATCCGTCCCTCCGCTGCCGAACGCCGGGGCGTCCGCCGCGGATCCTGTCCAACTCAGTCCCTTCGAGGTCACGGCCGACACGAAGGGCTACTTCTCCGGCAACACGATGTCCGGCACGCGCCTCAACTCGAAACTCGAGGACATCGGTGCGGCCATCACCGTGATGACGAAGGAGCAGATGGCGGATTTCGCGCTGCTCGATATCAACGACATTTTTCTCTACTCGGTCGGTACCGAGGGCAGCGGTGATTACACGGACTTCGCCGTGAACAACGCCGGCAGCGTGGCGGACAACGTCCAGAACAACCCCCGCGGCGCGAACCGCATGCGCGGCATCGGCGCGGCCAACCTCTCGCTGGGCAACATCGCCACCTCGGGGCTGACGCCCGTGGATCCCCTGAACATCGAGGGCGTCGAGATCAGCCGTGGCCCGAATGCCAATGTTTTCGGTCTCGGGAGCGCCGGCGGCACGCTCAATATGATCCCGGCGAACGCCCATACCACCAAGGACCGCACGCAGGTGGGTTCGCGCGCGGACAGCCTGGGTGGTTACCGGTTCGACCTCGATGCGAACCGCGTGCTCTTGAAAAACCGCCTCGCGTTTCGGGTGAGCGGCGCGTTCCAGCACGACGGCTATGTGCGCAAACCGTCCGGCACCGATACGGTGCGCTACAACGGCATGGTGCAGTTCAAACCCTTCAAGTGGACGACGCTCAACGCGTCCTATTCCTCCTACCGGATGAACGGCAACCGGCCCAACACGATCATGCCGCGCGACGGCATTTCCTACTGGCTCGCGAGCGGCAAGCCCGCGTGGGACCCGGTCACCTCGACCTATACCGTCAACGGCACGACGATCGGCCTCAACGGCCCGGGCCCCGCGGTCACGCGCACCGCGATCACGAGTGACGCCACTATTCCGGATTTTTTTCAGCGGACGTTTTCCGGCGCCGACAAGAGCTACGTGTTCGTCGACCAAGGCGCGGTCGCCTACTGGACAACGCCCACGGGCAACGCCAACGCGTCCGTCTCGCCGCTGCTCAACAACTCCAGCAACCGCTACATGGCGGCGAGTCCGGCGACGGGCGTTGCCTCCGGACGCATCACGAGCCAGCCGCTCTTCACCACGACGCCGACGCTCAGCGACAAGACCTACTACGACTGGTCCGAGGTGAATCTCGGCGCGATGAACCGGCTGATGGACCGCACGCGGCAATATCGCGTGCAACTCCAGCAGGTGTTTCTCAGCACGCCGCGCCATACGGTCGTGGGCTCGGGCGATTGGGCGCGCGAAGATTCGTTGCGCTACCAACGCAATATTTTCGGAACGGCCGCGACGAATACGCTCTTGGTGGATGTGAACTCCCGCCTGCTCGACGGCTCGCCGAATCCGTTTTTCGGCCGGCCGTATGTCGGTCTCGACCAGCCGCTCACGCAGTGGATTCCCGGCCGCAGCGAGACGTTTCGGGCGCAGCTCGCCTACAAGCTTGATCTCACGCGGGAGAAGTCCTGGGTCCGGTGGCTCGGTCTGCACAACCTGACCGGCTACGACGAATACGGCTACGCGTGGACGCGGCGCTACAGTTACCGCGACGTTCTCGCTTCGAATCACGCGTGGGTGCCGCCCGGGGCGCTGCCGGCCCTGAACGGCAGCATCAACGGTGGCCAGACGGCGGCCGCGGCGCGCTTCCGCGGCTACTTCCGCTACTACCTCGGGGATGCCACCGGCACGAACGTCGATCATGCTCCGAGCACGTTTAACTACGGCCCGGCGACCTACGTGTGGGGCAACGCCGCGACGGGCGTTTTTCAACGGGAGCCGGCGGTGCTCGACCAGCGTCCCACCCTCGACAGTGCGGGCGGCGGCAGCAATGCGCAGACGATCACGAAGAGCACGGGCGCGGTCATTCAGAGTATGTGGCTCGGCAACCGGCTCGTGACGACGTTCGGGACCCGGGACGACAACGTTTACGACAAGCGTGGCACCGAGCCGCGCCTGCTGCTCCCGGACGGCAGCGATTTCAATTATCAGGTCATGAACGGCTGGGCGCCCGGCGACTACGCGAAGAACGGCGGACCGACGAAGACGGCGGGGGCGGTCTTCCGGCCGTTTCGCGACGTGGGCTTTATCCACCGCGCCGGGCAGCAGGGCGGGGCGACGGGCTTCGCGGCGCGCGTGCTCGATGGACTTTCGCTCACCTACAACCAGAGCGACAGCTTCAATCCGCAGGGGCCGCAGCAGGACCAGTTTCGCCGGCAACTGCCGAACTCCACGGGGGAGGGCAAGGACTGGGGCTTTTGGCTGAACCTGAACGACGGCAAGTTTGTGCTGCGGGTGAATCGGTTTGAGACGAAGCGCATCAAGACCCGCGGCGGCGATGCGGCGACGATTGCGCAACGCAGCCTGCGGATCGACGTGTTTCAGAGCGACGCGTGGCAGTTGGTGAACAACGCGCGGGCGTGGATCACCCAGTTCAACCCGACCTTCACGCCGGCGCAGGTGGACGCCGAGATCGCGCGGCAGACCGGGCTCTCCGTCGAGGAACAGCGCGAACTCCAGCTCCCAGATCCGGGGATTTCGTCGACCCAAGACGTGGAATCGCGCGGCACGGAGATCGAGTTGAACTTCAATCCGAGCAAGTACTGGACGCTGCAGTCATCGTTCAGCGACACCGAGACGATCAACACGAACGTCAACCCGGCGACGACCGAATGGATTGCGCGGCGCCTGCCGTTTTGGACCAAGATCGTCGACCCGCGCACAAACACGCTGTGGTGGGATACCCCCTACGGTGGGAACACGGCGCACAGCTATTTCACGAACAGCGTCGATCTGCCCTTTAAGATTCTCCAGCAGCAGCAGGGGAAGGCGAATCCGCAGGTCCGCCGCTACCGCCTCAAGGCGTCGACGAGCTACCAGCTGGCCGGGCTCACCCAGCATCGGATTCTGCGCAATTTCAATGTCGGCGGGGCGGTGCGGTGGGAGGACAAGGCGGGGATCGGCTACTACGGCGTGCAGACGTTTCCCGCGTCGATCACCGAGCTCGATCCGAACCGTCCGATCTACGACAAGGCGCATTATTATGTGGATGCCTTTGTGAGCTACCGCCTGAAGCTCTTCGCGAACAAAGTCGGCGCCACGCTTCAACTCAACGCCCGCAACCTCGGTGAAAACGGCCGCCTGCAACCCGTGGGCGCTTTCCCGAATGGCACACCGCTCGCCTACCGCATCGTCGATCCCGCGCTCTACATTTTGCAGGTGAAATTTGACCTGTGACGGGCGGCGCGGTTTGACGGCACGGGGCAAGCGTGCGCCGGCTTGCACGGGCGAGCGAGTCGTCCAATCGGCTGCTGGCGGGCCGGCTGAACGTCGTGCGCGGTGGCGTTACTTTTTTTTGTAGACCGTGGCCGGGTCGAAGAGCGGCTGGGACGTGAACTGCAGTTTGAAGGACGCGGGGTCGGCGGGGTTCACGTCGTCGGCGAGCTTGCGGTAGAAACAGGATTTGTAGCCGTTGTGGCAGCTGGCGTTGGCGGCGCCGGTTTGCTCGACCTTGATGAGGAGCACGTCCTGGTCGCAATCGGTGCGGACTTCGCGGAGGTGCTGGACGTTGCCGGATTCTTCGCCTTTGACCCAGAGTTTGTTGCGGGAGCGGCTCCAGTAGGTGGCTTTTTTCGTCGTGAGCGTGTGCGTGAGGGACTGGGCGTTCATGAACGCGAACATGAGGACTTCGCCGGTGTGGACGTCCTGGGTAATGCAGGGGATCAGGCCGTCGGGGCCGAATTTCGGCTGCAGCGTCGTGCCGAGCTCGATGTCGGCGGTCGTGGTGCGGGCGGGAAAGACGTAGGTGCTCATGGATGGAGAAATGCGTGGTGGAAGAGCCTGCTTGCAGGCGATGGGAAAATGAAAGGTCGGCGAATCGCCCGCCAGCGGGCTCCTCCCTCGGACTCGTGCAGGCCCGCGGTGGTCGCTCAGGTCGCGGCGAGTTTGCGCAGGTAGTCGTAGGTGTAGAGGCCGGTGTTGTGGCCGTCGCTGAAATCGAAGCGGACGGCGTAGTTGCCGACGATGGCCCAGCCGACGACCTGGACGCCGGGGAATTTCTTCGGGCCGTCGCCGCCGTATTTGTGGCCGAAAATGTCGACCTCGCCCATGTTGCTGGCGCTGGGGGAGGCGGCGCGGAGCTTCTCGCAGGCGAGGTAGCTTTCCGCGCCATCGTCCCAGACGATGGCGACTTCGGTGCCGATGAGCTGGATATTGGTGGGCGCGTGCATGGTGCGGAGGATCAGGAAGCGTTTTTTCCGCGGGGAAGGACAGCAAATTGTCCGCCGCGCGGGTGGCCCCAGCCCGGGGGGCCGGCGAAACGGGCGGACCGCGGACGTGAGGGACGGCGCGCGATCAGACGGGGGCGGGCGGGAGCTTGGCGGCGAGCTGCCGGTGGATGCCGGCGGCGGCGTGGCGGGCGTCGCGGACGGCGTGGACCACGAGGCTGGGGCCGCGCACGGAGTCGCCCCCGGCGAAGACGCCGGGCAGGCTCGTCATTTGGTTGCGGTCGACGACGATGCCGCCCCACTCGTTGACCTTGATCGCGGAAAACTCGCTGTCCTCGGGGAACGACACGGGATCGAAGCCATAGGCGACGAGCACGAGGTCGACGTGGGCGTCGAATTCGGAGCCGGGTACGGCGCGCGGCTTACTGCGGCCGGAGGCGTCGGGGGCGCCGAGTTCCATCCGCACGCAGCGCACGCCGATGATGCCGCCGCGGCCGTCGGGGAGGATCTCGGTCGGGTTGGTGAGAAACTGGAATTCGGCGCCTTCTTCGAGGGCGTTGTAGTATTCTTTGCGGCTGCCGGGCATGTTGGCGAAGTCGCGGCGATAGAGGCAGACGGCGGAGGCGGCGCCGGCGCGCAGGGCGGTGCGGAGGCAATCCATCGCCGTGTCGCCGCCGCCGAGGACGGCGACGTGTTTGCCGACGACGTCGATGGGCGGGAGGCCGACGAGGTCGGAGGCGACGTTTTTCTGGATGAGGAAGGGGAGGGCCTGTTCGACGCCGGACAAATGTTCGCCGGGGACGCCGGCGGTTTTGGATTTCTGCGCGCCGTGGCCGAGGAAGACCGCGTCGTGCGTGCGGCGGAGTTCCGCCAGGGAGACGTCGCGACCGATGGCGACGCCGAGGGTGAATTCGACCCCGCGTTTCGCGAGGAGGTCGACGCGCCGGGCAACGATGGATTTTTCGAGTTTGAAGGAGGGGATGCCGTTGACGAGGAGGCCGCCGGGTAGGAGCAGCGACTCGAAGACGGTGACGGCGTAGCCGAGTTTGGCGAGTTCGTCGGCGCAGGCCATGCCGGCGGGACCGGAGCCGATGATGGCGGCCCGGAGGCCGTTGGGCGTCGTGGGCGTGGCGTCGACGGCGTCGTGGGCGAAGGCGTATTCGTTGATGAACCGTTCCACGGAGCCGATGGCGACGGGGTCGCTCTTGCAGTTGAGGATGCAGGCGCCTTCGCAGAGCCGTTCCTGCGGGCAGACCCGCGAGCAGATCTCGGGCATGTTACTCGTCGCCTGAGAGAGGGCGGCGGCCTCGAGGAACTGGCCCTGGGCGGCGAGCGCGAGCCATTCCGGGATGCGGTTGGAGAGCGGGCAGGCCTGGGCGCAGAGGGCGTTGGGACACTGGATACAACGGCTGGCCTGTTCGCGGACCGTGGCTTCGTCGTAGTCGGAATAGATTTCGTTGAAATCGGCGACGCGCTCGGCGGCGGCGCGCTTGGGTGGCGCAGTCCGAGCGATGAGCGACCACGCGTATTTCGACGTGCTCGCATTGGGTGCCGTGGGGGGCATGGGAGTGGGTGGGGTGTCAGTCTACGGCACGGAAGGCCCCGTGACTGAGCGATTTTTGCGAAACGCTCCGCAGCGTTTGCGCAATCCGGGTGGCGCTGAGCCCTCAGAGGTGCGGGCGCAGGGCGCCGTAGGCCGCGAGCTGCGTCCCGGAGAGCGCGCTCGCCGCGCCGATGGCGGGATGCGCCGCGCAGAACGCGGCGATGTCCGCTTCGGGCAAAACGAAGAACGCGGTGGAGAGCGCGTCGGAGAGTGCGGCGGTCGGGGCGAGGGCCCAGGCGCGGGTGGTGCGCGGGGCGGGTGCGCCGGTGCGCGGGTCGATCAGGTGCGCGCCCTGCACCGCGATGCCGGAGCCGCTGAGCGCGACCTGGCTGAGCGAGAGCAGCCGGTGCGTCGCGTCCTCGCCCAGGCCGACGGGCCAGCCGGAGTGGCCGGAGGGGGGCGCGAGGGCGAGGGCGGTGCTGCCGCCGCTCTGGAGGCACGCGGTCGTGACGGACCATTCGGCGAGTTGCGCGGCCATCCGGTCGAGGGCATAGCCCTTGCCGACGGCACCGAGGTCGAGGTGCAGACGCGCAGCGTGCGAAGTCAACGTATGGGACGCGGGGTCGAGAGTGAACAGCGGGGCGTCGGCGGGCTGGTCCGGCGCGCGGACCGACGCGTAGGCGGCGTCGAAGGCGCGGTGCGTGGCGAGGGAGACGTCGGCGGCGATGAGCAGGCATTGGAGGGCATCGTCGCCGATTGCCATCGTCTCGCCGGGGGCGAGGCGGTTGGCGCGGGCGATGTCGCTCGATTCCACGTAGCGGCTGAGTTCGCTTTCGAGCCGGTCGAGTTCACGGAAGGCGGCGGCAGCGGCCTGGCGGGCGTAGTCGGTCGGGTGGTCTGCGATGACGAGGGCGAAGGTGGTGGCCATCGCCTCGTGGTGGAATTCGGGCCAGGTCATCGGCGTTGGTTGAGATGGCGGCGCAGGCGCAACATGGCGAGGGCGGGGCGCCACCAGAGTTGGCGGAGGCCGTATTTGGCCTCGCCGCGCGTGCGCGGGTGGTGGCGCACGCGGAATTCGCCGAGGCGAAAACCGGCGGCGACGACGATCGCGGGCAGGAAGGACTGGAGGAGCTCGAAGGGAAAGAGGCAGGCGACGACCTCGCGGCGCATCGCCCGGAGCTGGCAGCCACTATCATGGAGGCGGTCGCCGAGGAAGCGGCCGCGCACGATGTTCGCGAGGCGGGACATGCGCCGACGCAGCCAGGAATCGTTGCGCTCGTGGCGCCAGCCGCAGGCGACGTCGAGGGTGCCCGCCTCGACGGGGGCGATCAGCAGCGGGAGGTCGCGCGGGTCGTTCTGGCCGTCGCCGTCCATGGCGAGGAGGATTTCGCCGCGGGCGGCGCGGAGGCCGTCGAGGAGCGCGGTGGCCTGGCCGAGGTTGCGCGGCTGGTGGAGCGCGCGACAGTGCGGCCAGCGGGCGAGGCAGGCGGCGATTTCGTCGGCCGTCGCGTCGGTGCTGCCGTCGTTGACGAGGATGATTTCGTAGTCGCGGTGGAGGGTGTCGAGCACGGCGACGGCGGTGCCGATGAGGGGAAGGATATTGCCGGCTTCGTTGTAGAACGGGACGACGAGCGAGTAGTGCGGGGGTGGCGTCATGGCAAAGCGGAGACGGGCGTGAAGACGACGCAGAGGAAGCCGGGGCGGAGGCCGAGGTAGGATTCGTGGTAGTCGCCGCGAAGGCCAGCGCGCACCGCGACGGCCTGGGTGGCGGACGCGATGACGAGGGCGCCGTCGCAGGCGGCGGGGGGCGCGGGCCAATAGCCGACGGAGGCCGCGGGGACGGTGCGCAGATACCAAGGGATGGGCCAGTATTCCTCGCTGATTACGCGGATGATGCCGGCGGGCTGGCGGGCGAGGGCCGCTTCGGCGAGTTCGCGGAGTTTGCGGACGTCGGGCGAGCTGTGGACGTAGGCGAACGGGTTGCGGGCGTCGGCGGGGCGGAGAAACACCGCGAGGTTGGTCTGGGTGAGTTGGAGGGCGAGGGCGCCGCCGGCGACGGCGAGCGCAAGTCCACGCGAGGGCAGGGCGGCGAGGGCCCCGGCGGCGAGGAGGGCGAAGCCCGGGACCAGATGGACGGCGTGCCACGGCGTTTTGTAGGGCGGGAGCGAGAGCGCGACGACGAGGAGGAACGTAGCGAGTGCCGCCCAGCGGAGAAATTTTTGGCGGGAGGCCAACGCGACGATCGCGCCGGCGAGGGCGAGCAGGGAGAACGCGAGCTGTTGCCAGAGCAGGCCGCCTGCGCGGTGCCAGCCAAAGAGGCTCAGATAATACCAGAAGGGTTTCTCGTGGCCGCTGGCGCCTGTGGTAGCGCGGCCGGAGGCGTGGGTGTAAGTTGCGACGGCGTCGCGGATGCCGGAAAGGTGCGTGCCGAATGACGAGTAGAACAGGGCGGCGACGAGGACGGCCGCGGTGAAGGCCAGGGTGAGGTCGCGGGCGAGTCGGGGCGTCACGGGCCGCGCGCGGTGGACCAGCAGGAGAGCCACGAGCGCGGCAGCGGCGAAGAGCGGCGCGCTGGCTTTCGTGGCCTGCATGAGTCCGGCGCAGGCGCCGGCGGCCACGACCCAGGCCGTGCGGCCGGTGACCCACCAGCGGCGCCCGCAGACGAGCAGGGCGAGGGTGAAGGTGACGAGGAGGGTTTCCTGAATGAAATAGCGGCTGTAGTAAACGGACGCCGGGGCCACGGCCATGAGCGCGGCGGCGGCGAGCGCAGGCCCACGGCCGAGGGGCGCGGCCAGCGCCAAGAGCAGCAGGACGCCGAGGGTGCCGGCGACCGCAGGGACGAGGCGCACGGTGGTTTCCGTCAGCGCAGCGAGCGTGGTTTCGCCGCGGAGCCAGGCGACGGGCAGGGCGAAGAAGTAGAGGGTGGGGCCGTGGTGGTCTCGGGGATCGAATGCGTAGCGGCCGTGTTCGAGGAGTTCGCCGAGTTTCACGGCCTGGTTCGCCTCGTCGGCGTGCATGGGCCGGCGCGCGAGGTCGTGGGTCCGCAGCCACAGCGCGGCCAGCGCGACGAATGCGATCGGCAGCCAGCGACTCAAGGGGGCGAACATAAGCGGCAGTTAGACGTCCGTGGGGTCCGGGCACAAGAAAGGGCGGACAAATCGTCCGCCCTTGCTGGTGCTGCGAAACGGTGCGGCGGATTACTTCGCGATCGTACCGTGAACCTCGACTTCGCAGTAGTGGTTCAGTTCGTCGGAGGTGTTGCCGTTGCTGTAGAGGCGGACGTAGCGGCCGGCGGCGCCCTTTGCGTCGAAGAGGCGGCCTTCGAAGTTCTCGATGTAGGCGAGGTCCTTGCCCTTGCCGAGTTTCGAGGAGTTGTCGTCGTCGTTGTTGTAAACCGTGGTGACGCCGGTCTTGAAATCCTTGTCATTTGAAACCTGCACGACGACGTCGTGATAGACGCGCGCCTGGGAGTGGAAGTGCCAGACGGCAATGGCCGCGACCTTGGCGGAGGCGCCGAGATCGATCTGCACCCATTGCGGCGTGGGCCCGAGCTCCACGTAGGTGCCGTCGGTGCCGGACTTGTCTCCGTCGGTCAGGAAGGCGAGTTCGCCGATGACGGGCAGCGAGTCGCTGCTGGTGACGGTCTTGCCCTTGGACAGGTTGACCGTGCCGGCGGGGACCATGAGGTCGGGGCGTTTGCCGGTGCGGGGTTTTTCGAGGTTGGGGAGCGAGATCGGCCGGGGCGTGCCGGCGAAGAGCGGCTTGGGCAGCTCGAGTTTCAGCGGAACTTGGTCCGCGGCTTGGACGGCGCTCGTGAGCGCAACGAGGGAGAGGAGGAGGGAGAGACGGGAACGTTTCATGGAAGGGAGCGGTGGGGGAGGTGACGGGATCAGGCGATGAAATCGCCCGGCGCGAAGGTCAGGGTCTTTTGGGCGGCGACGGCTTCGTTGATTTTGAGGATGGTGATGGCGCTGGCAAAGGCGGCTTCGCCGGAGCAGTTGAGCGGCGTGCCCTTGCGGACCGCATCGAAGAAGTTTTCGAGGTGGGGCTGGTGAATGGCCTTGTCGAGCGTGACGGGAATGTCCCACGCGGAAAGGGCGGCGGTTTCGCGAACGTCGACGGTGGTCTTCGAGGGGCCGCCGAGTTTTTTCACGCCGACTTTTTCCCAGGGTTTGACCGCCGGGGGTGCGCCTTCGCCGGAGAGCGGCGCGGCCACGACGCCCTTGGCGGCCCACTCGTCCCACTCGGGGGCGCGGGCTTCGCGGTAGAGCTTGGTCGCTCGCGGATTTTCGGAAATCTTCAACGCGCCCTCGTCGCCCATGAAATACTCATGGTAGCCGCCGCCGGCGCTGGTGGTGGTGAGGACGTTGTAGGTCGCGCGGACGATGCCTTCCTTCGTCTCATACTCGAAGATGGCGATCGCGTTGTCATACCACTCGTGGGTTTTGTAGTAGTCGACGCCGCCGCTGGCCATGCAGGAGCGGGGATTGACGCCGAGCATCCAGTTGTAGATGTCGATCTGGTGGGCGCCGAGGTCGGACATGGGGCCGCCGGCATAGCGCTTAAACCAGCGCCAATTGCGGAACTCGTGCATGTTGGCGTAGCCGTATTCGGCGAGCTTGGCCTCCGAGAGGCCCTTGCCGGCGGGAAAGCCGAGGTCGGCGGAAACGGCGCGGTGCCATTCGCCGGTGATGTTGGTGACGCGGCCGAGGAGCCGGTTGCCGGTGACGATTTTGTCCTTCGCGTGGATGTAACGCGGATTGCTGCGGCGCTGGTGGCCGAGCTGGAGGAGTTTTTTCGTTTCGCGGGCGGCAACGACCATCGAGCGGGCGCCCTCGATGGTGTTGGACATGAGTTTCTCGCAGTAAACGTGCTTGCCGGCCTTGAGCGCGGCGACGGTGTGCTCGGCGTGCTTGAAATCGGGCGTCGCGATGATCACGGCGTCGATATCCTTCACGGTGGAGAGCAACTCGCGATAGTCCTCGAAGGGTTTCGGGTCGTGGCCGAATTTCTTCAGGATATTCTCCGCGTAGTTGCGGTTGATCGGCCAGATGTCGCAGACCGCTTTGAAGCGGACGCCCGGGATCTTCAGGGCGGCGTTGATGAGGATCCGGCCCTGTTCACCGCAGCCGATGACGGCCACGTTGACTTGATCGGAACCCGTGGCGTCGGCGCCGCGGGCGATGTAGGGAGCCGCCGCGATGAAGGCGCCGAGCTTGGCGCTCGTGCTGAGAAAATCGCGACGGGTGAGGGAAGAGGAAAGGGTGTCGGACATGGCGGGTCGGGGGCGTTGTGGGCCGGGCCCGGTTAGTCGCGCACCAAGGCGAAACGGTTGTATTGGGCGAGGAGGAGACCGCCGACGACGAGAACGACGTGCATTCCGAGCCAAGCCACGCCTTCGCCTTCCTGGACGACCATCAGCCCGAAGGAGAGGGCGACGTAGAGGAGGCCGTGCGCGAGGAGCGTGAGACGGGTCTTGATCCCGAGGAGCAGCGTGACGCCGATCACGATGAGGACATAGCCGATGCTCATGGCGAAGAGTTTCGTGGCCCACAACGGCAGGAAGGATGCCCCCGTGATGCCCGCGGCCATGCGCCCCATGTTCTCGTAGTACGCCTGGAAGGAATAGGCGCCGGACTTCTCGAATTTTTCGAGGCCCGCGAAAAGCGCGCGGAGGCCGAGCCACAGGCGGATAATGAGAAACGCGTAGGAGTACTCGGAACGCGTGGCAGGGGAGGAGGAGGAGGTTTCGCTCATGTTATTTTTGGTTGGGAGGAGAAAAAAGGGGAGTCGCGGAGGCGGGAAGGGGGCGGGGTGGGGCGGCAATGATCGGCGGGGTCGAGGGGACAGGCGCGGCTAATTCGTAGAGGGTGGAGTCGGTGGAGGTCGAGCCAGAGTTGCGAACAGACGGCGAGACTTTGGGGCGCGTTTCGCGACGACAACGTTTTTCTGCAAAGGAGTAGAAGTTGAGCGGAGCGCGATAAGCCCGCCGCGCGGGCGACGCGGGCGCAGGTCGCCGGGTGCGGCGATCCGCCGGCCGACCGCGGCGAACCGCGAGGGACCGGTGGCGGACGCGCGGTTGAGGCGGACGCGCGGTGGCCGTCCGCGCGAGGAGCCGGCGGGCGGGGCGCGCGAAGCGGGCGGTGGGTGGGGCGGACGCGCATGCATTTTCGAACGCGGCGGCGCGTGGATTTCGGGCCGCGCGGATGCGGTTCCGCCGGTTTTTTCGCGCTTTTTTCGACCGCCGAAAAATTGCGCATAAGTTGTGAGCAAAAACCCGAATTCCCAGAGGTAAATCGCTTGACGTGGGGTCGGAATGGGAGGAAATGTTTAGAAATGGGACCCAGAGTGTCCCGCCCACCCATGTCGCAGTCCAACCAACCGAGTTATACGAGTCATTTTAAGCACTCGTTGGACGACCGGAATCGCATCACGATTCCGTCGGCTTGGAGGTTCGCGCACGATGCGGACGATGTGCTGCTGGCCGTGCCGCAGAGCGGGAAAAACGGCAATTACATCTCGGTGCTGCCGCTGGCGGAGGCCGCGAAACTGCGCGCGAAGGTCGAGCAGGTCGCGTTGAGCGACGACGCGGGGCAGGATTTTATCGCGACGTATTTTTCCAAAACCCAGCAGCTGTGGTTCGACAAGGCCGGGCGCATTTCGCTGAACGCGGAGTTGCTCGCGCACGCCGGCATCGAGGGCGGCGACAAGAGCGGCGAGGCGATCCTCGTGGGCGGTTACACCAAGTTCAACGTCTACAATCCGGCCTGCTGGTCGGAGACGCAGGCCAGTGCGGCGAAGGAAAAGGGCGAGACGATGCGCCGCCTCGGAATCTAACCCATGCGCCGCTCAACCCCATTCAAACTCGCCCTCGCACCGAAGCCGGTGCGCAAGGCGACCACCGTCACTTCGATCATCGCCCCGTCGGTGGTCCGCGGCGTCCCGCGGTTGACCGAAAACCGCGTGCGCCCCGCCACGTCTGCTGCCACCCTGGTGACGTCGCGGGTGCGCGACGGGCTCGTCTTGCGCGTCGTCGGCCTGAAAAAATCCGCCCACGTGCGGAACCTCGCCCATGGCTCCGGCGCCCGGTGATTGTTTTACCGCGACCATGACCCCCGGTCACCAACCCGTGTTGCTGCGCGAGGTCCTGGCACTGCTCGCGCCCCGGGCGGGCGGACGCTATCTGGACTGCACGTTTGGCGGCGGCGGTCATACGCGGGCCCTCCTCGAAGCGGCCCCGGGCACCCGCGTTGTCGCGCTCGACCGGGATCCGGCGGCGGCGCCGCGGGCGGCCGCGCTGGCGGCGGAATTCGCCGGGCGCTTCGAACTCGTCGACCTCGACTTCGGTCTCCTGGCCGGTTTCGCGGCGGACGGATTTGACGGCATCCTCTTCGACTTTGGCGTTTCGTCGTTTCAACTCGACGAGACCGAGCGGGGTTTCTCGTTCCGCCATGACGCGCCGGCCGACATGCGGATGGATCCGCGCCACGGGGTCCCGGCGAGCCGGTGGTTGGAGACCGCGACGGAGGACATGGTGGTCCGCGCGATCCGCGATGGCGGGGAGGAGCCGAATTGGCGCCGCGTCGTCCGCGCGCTGATGGCCGCGCGCGGCACGGGAGCGCTCGCGCGCACCGCGTCGCTCGCCACCGTGATCGCCGACGCGATTCCGCCGCGCGACCGGCACGCGTCGAAGATTCACCCGGCCACCCGCTCGTTCCAAGGGCTCCGCATCGCCGTCAACGACGAGCTGGGCGCCATCGAGCGCGCGCTGCCCGCGGCGTTTGCGAAACTCGCCGTCGGCGGGGTGCTCTGCGTGATCAGCTTCCATTCGCTGGAAGACCGTCCCGTGAAGCAGTTTTTCCGCCGCATGTGCGGCCAGCCCGAGAGCGCCACCGACAGCCTCCCGCAGGATCTGCGGGTGAAACTCGCCGACCCGCTCACGCGCAAGCCCACGACGCCCGGGGCCGATGAGATTGCCGTCAACCCCCGCAGCCGTTCCGCGAAGCTCCGTGCGCTCCGCAAGCTCTGAGCCGCCGCCACCCTTCCTCCTCCGCTTCAACCTCCAGCCCGCTCCGCCCGATGCGTAAGAACGACTCCCATGCGTTTGTGAACCAGCTGCTCGTCTGCCTGCTTGTCAGCTTCGGCTTCGGCGGCTCCATCGGTCTCGGCACCGTGTGGATGCGCCACCAGATCACCGTCCTCGCGAAATCCAACCGGGCGCTCCAGGCCGGGATCGACGAGGTCAAGCGCCGCCATGACGCAACTGCGACCGTCGTCGAGTCCGAGCAGAGTCTCCCGGCCCTCACGCGCCGGAACACCGGTTGGCACCTCGGCCTCGCGCCCGCGACGGACGCGCAGGTGGTCCGCGTGACCGAGGATCCCGTCATGCGCCTCGCGCGCCGCCGCGACAGCAATCTTTTCAACGACGGCTTCGTGCCCGTCACCTTCCGGATCGCGCAGGGAAACTGAGCCATGTCCAAGGGTTTCGCCTCCAACTACCGCATCGTCCTCCTTTCGGTGGTGCTGTTCGGCTGCTTTGGCGGCATCGGGGTGCGCCTGGTCTGGCTGCACGTGATCAACCGCGACGAACTCGTGGGTAGTATCGCGAAGACGCGCCGGCAGCTGATTGTGGAGAAATCCCGCCGCGGCGACATCTTCGATGCGCGCGGGGCGCGGCTGGCGACGAGCCGTTCGGTGCTCCAGCTCGGCGTCGATCCGCAGTCGCTGCGCAAGGAGGACGAGAAAAAATGGCCGCAACTCGCCGCCCTCATCGGTCTGCCCGAGCCGGAGCTGCGCCGCATCTTTACCACCAAGTTCCGGGCGTCCGCGGCCGCGACGGCCCCCGCCACACCGGCGTCGGCGACCGTGCCGTCCGCGCCGTCCACGGGCCTGGTGTTCAATCTGAACCGGCCGCCAACCGGGTCCGCCGGAGCGCCCGCGCCGGCCTACTCCGCGGCCGTCGCCACCGCGCTCGAGGCCGAGTCCGGCGAGTCGGCACCGGCGCCCGCTTTCTCCGTCACCGTGTCCGCCGCCGACGACACGGAGTTCGACGCCGAGCCCGACGCGAACGGCCGCCGCAAAATCCAGTGGGCGAAGCTGGCCGACGAAATCTCCGAGGCCACCTACGACGAGGTGAAGAAGCTCGGCATCAAGGGCGTCTATTCGACGGGCAGCTTCCGCCGCGCGTATCCGCACAACCAGCTCGGGTCCCACGTCCTCGGCTTTGTCGACCGCACCCAGCAACCCGTCGCCGGCATCGAGCGCTTCGCCGATTTCTATTTGCGCGGCCAGGACGGCTGGCGCGAGGGCGAGCGCGACGGCCGGGCGAAAGAGCTTCCGCAGTTCAGCACGCGCTCGGTCGATCGCGTGGACGGCTACGGCGTCACCCTTTCCCTCGACACCCACGTCCAGAACATCGTCGAACACGAACTCGCGATCATCGCGGAGAAATACCGTCCGTTGAAAGCGTCCATCGTGGTGAGCGATGCCCGCGACGGCTTCATTCTGGGATTGGGCAACTATCCGAGTTTCAATCCCAACGAGTACAACAAGGTGCCGGCCGACCAGTTGGCCCGGCTGAAGAACATCGCCGTCGCCGACGTCTATGAGCCCGGTTCGGTCTTCAAAATCGTGGCCGCGGCCGCCGCGCTCGACCAGGGGCTGGTGACGCCGGACAGCCTGTTCGACTGCTCGATCACCAAGATCGACTACCGCAACAAAGTGCGCGGGTTGCCCGGCGAGGACCACCATTTCGACCATCCGTTGTCCGTCGCCGAAATTATCTCGCACTCGAGCAACCGCGGCGCGGCCCAACTCGCGATGAAGCTCGGCGAGCAGCGCTTTTACGACTACGCCCGCGCCTTCGGCTTCGGCCGGC
This sequence comes from uncultured Opitutia bacterium, assembly GCA_903948415.1. GTDB lineage: Bacteria > Verrucomicrobiota > Verrucomicrobiia > Opitutales > Opitutaceae > GAS368. Next base: position 27,239 of record CAJAYO010000090.1, read on the forward strand.
GGACCGGCTTCCCCGGCGGGCGCGAGGAGCCCGGGATCATGCACACGCCCAAGCGCTGGGACGACCTGACGATCACGCGCATGCCGATGGGGCAGAGCGTCGCCGTCACGGTGCTGCAGATGCACCAGGCGATGGGCGTCATTGCGAGCGGCGGTGTGCTGCTCGAGCCGCAGATCATCCGGGATGTCCGCGATCACGCGGGCGTGCCGGTCTACCGTTTTGAACGCGCCGAAACGCGCCGCGTCATCTCCGAGCCCACGGCGCGCACGATGGCGCGGCTGTTGGCGGGTTGTGCGATGGTGGGTGGTACGGCGCCCGAGGCGGCCATTCCCGGCTACGAAGTCGCGGGCAAAACGGGCACGACGCAAAAATACCTGCCCGAGGTCATGCCCAGCGGAAAAATCAAGCTCATGCCCTCGCGCAAACACCATGTGGCCTCTTTCGTCGGCTTCTTCCCCGCGAGCCGGCCGCAGATCGTGATCTCCGTGATCATCGACGATGCCGACGCCGCCTGCCCCGGCGGGGTCGCCTACGGCGGCAAAGTCGCCGCGCCTTCGTTCCGCCGCATCGGCGAACAGCTCATCCCCCTTCTCGACCGCAGCGCCGCCAACGGCGCCACGGCCGCCTCTTCCGTCAAACTCGTCGCCATGCAAGGAGCCCGCCCGTGATCGGCTATCTCACTCAAAATTACTCGCTCATTCACGCGTTCCAGCCGCGCCCCGCGCGCCGCTCCCGCAGTGAAACGCTCGCCCTCAACCGGGTCTTCAAACTGGCGCCGAAACTCTCGGACTACTTTCGCGACGGCGAGATTCTCGCGGTGAAGGGTGAGCCCGACCGCCCGATCTCGGGTCTCGCCGTCGACAGCCGCCGCGTCGTTCCGGGGAATTTGTTCTTCGCGCTCCCGGGCCGCCACGCCGACGGCGCGACCTTCATCGACGAAGCGGTGAGCCGCGGAGCCGTCGCCATCGTCGTCCAGAAGATGCCGTCGTTCCCGCCGGCCAAAGTCACGTTCATCCGCGTGGCCGACACCCGCAAGACCCTCGCGCTCGTCGCGCAGCGCTATTACAAATTTCCCGACCGCGACATGACCGTGATCGGGGTGACGGGCACGAACGGAAAGACCACCGTCGCGCACCTGCTCAAGCATCTGCTCAACGGCGACCAGCGCGTCGGCCTGCTCGGCACGATCAGCTACGACCTCGGCGCCCGCACCGTGCCGTCGTATCGCACGACGCCCGAGGCGCTCGACGTCTACGGCCTGATGGCGCAGATGCGCGACAACGGCTGCAAGCACGCGGTGATGGAGGTCAGCTCGCACGGCATCGACCAGCAGCGCGTGCACGGCCTCCACTTTGGCGCCGCCGTGTTCACCAACCTGACGAGCGACCACCTCGACTACCACCAGACCCTGGCGGCTTACTTCGAAGTCAAGTCGCGCCTCTTCACCGGCGGCACCGGCAACGAACCGAAGGTCGCCGTGGTCAACCTCGACGACGCCCACGGCGAAAAGCTCGCGGCGACAATTGCCGCGGACGTGCCCCAAGCCCGGCTCGTGACGTTCGGCGAAAATCCCCTTGCGCTGGTCCGCGCCGAGCAGGTTGTGCTCAACGCCAAAAACTCGACCTTCAAGCTCGTCTGGCCGCAGGGCGAGATGCTGATCGATTCGCCGCTGGTCGGGCGGTACAACGTGAGCAATCTGCTCGCCGCGATCGCCACCGCCTGGGGCCTCGGCCGGGATCCGGTCGTGTTTCTCGCCAAGCTCCGCGCCTTCAAGGGCGTGCCCGGGCGCATGGAGCGGATCGACGAAGGCCAGCCGTTTAACGTGCTCGTGGATTATGCGCACACCGACGACGCGCTCCGCAACGCTCTCGGCATGCTCCGCGCCATCACGCCCGGCAAGGTACACGTGGTGTTCGGCTGCGGCGGCCACCGCGACCGCACCAAGCGGCCGCTCATGGTCCGCGCCGTGCAGGACACAGCCGACCACGCCTACGCGACCGCCGACAACCCCCGCACCGAATCCCTCGGGCAGATTTTCGATGACATGAAAGCGGGCGTCACCGCGCCCGAACGGATCGCGTGGATCGACGACCGCCGGCGCGCGATCAGCGCCGCGCTCGACGCGTGCCAACCGGGCGACTGCCTCCTCATCGCCGGCAAGGGCCACGAAATCGTGCAGGAGTACGCCGACACCGTGTTTCCGTTCGACGATCGTCAGGTCGCCCGCGAACTCCTCGCCAGCAAGGCACTCAAGAGCTAAATGCCCGCGTTCGCCCCAGACACTCTTGCGCAATGGACCGGCGGTCGCTGGACGGCGACACCGGGTGAGCCGCTGACGGGCTTCGCCATCGACACCCGCGCCATGCGGGCCGGCCAAGTGTTTGTGGCGTTGAAAACCGACCAACGCGACGGCCATGAATTTCTCGCCGCCGCGCACGCCGCCGGCGCCGGCGCCGCCCTGGTCGCGGCGCCCGACGCCGCCGTGGCGCTGCCGCAACTCGTGGTCGCCGACCCGCTCGCGGCGTTTCAGGCCATCGCCCGCGCCCACCGCCGATTGTTCCGTCGCCCGGTCGTCGGCATCTCCGGCAGCGCGGGCAAAACGTCCACGAAGAATCTTCTCGCCCTGCTGCTCGGCGGCGACGCGGGCGGGGTCCTCGCGACCGAGGGCAATCTCAACAACCACCTCGGAGTGCCGCTCACGCTCACGCGGCTCGACCCGGCGACGCATGCGTTTGCGGTGATTGAGGCCGGCATCAGTGCGCCGGGCGAGATGCGTCCGCTGGCGGACATGATCGAGCCCGACGTTGCGCTGATCACGCTCATCGCCCCCGCGCACACGCAAGCCCTCGGCGGGATCGACGGCGTGGCGCGCGAGAAAGCGGTTCTTCCCGCGGCGACCCGCGCGGCCGGCGTGGCGATTTTCCCGCAGCAGGCGGCCGAGTTCGCCGCCTTCCGCGAACTCGATGTGCCCACGATGGTCGTCGAGCCGGCCACGGTGATCCGCCCGGCGGAGCCGCCGAAGGAGAAGGTGTATTTCGCCGTCACGCAACGCGGCGACTCGACCGGGATCGCACTCGCCTACGGTCCGCCGCCGCCGCTCGGGTTCACGGTGCGGCGCGTCACCGACGGCATGGCGCAAAACGCCGCGCTCGCGCTCTGCGCCGCGCTCTGGCTCGGGGTGCCGCGCGAGACCATCCAGGCCCGGCTCGCTGGCTGGCAGCCCGCGAAGCTGCGCGGCGAGATCCGTCGCGAGGACGGCCGGCTCCTTTATCTCGACTGTTACAACGCGAATCCCGCCTCGATGGCGGACGCGCTCGCGACGTTCGTGGCCATCGCGCCGGCGGACGAACCGCGGCTCTACGTGATCGGATGCATGGAGGAACTCGGCCCCGAGGCGCCGGCCCACCATCGCCAACTCGGCCGCCGGCTGCCCCTCCGGGAGTGCGACCGTCTGTTTGTCGTCGGGACCTTTGCCCATGAAGTCTGCGCGGGCGTGCTCGATCAGGGCGATTTCTCGCGCCAAATCCAGATGTTCACGTCGCTGGAGCCGGTCGCCGCGTTTCTCGCGGAGTGGCGCGGGCCGGTCTTCCTGAAAGGCAGCCGCCGCTACCGTCTCGAAAGGGTCCTCGAGGGCCAAACCTCGCTTCCGCTGCCATGCTGAGCTACCTCGCAGACTACGAAAGTTTCTTCGGCCCGCTGCGCGTGTTCCGCTCGCAGACGTTTCGCACCGTGGGCGCCGCCGTGACCGCGGCGATGATCGGTTTTCTGATCGGCCCCTGGCTGATTGCGAAGCTGCGTAAACTGAAATTTGGGCAGACCTACGACGACGACCGCACCGGCGATCTCGCGCAGCGTTTCGACAAGAAGAACACGCCGACGATGGGCGGGCTCCTGATTTTTGGGGCGGTGTTTTTCAGCTCGTTTCTCTGGGCGGCGCCGAAAATCTGGGTCTTCGTCGCGCTCTTCGTCTACACGGCGCTGACCGCGGTGGGCTTCCGCGACGACTGGCTCAAGGTGGTGCACAAAAACCGCCACGGCATCTCGTCCCGGGAGAAAATTTTCTGGCAGACGCTGGTCACCATCATCGCGCTGGCCGTGTTGCTCTGGCATCCGGCGAGCACGGACAAAATCCGCGAACTGTGGGTGCCGTTTGTGAAGCATCCGGTGCTCACGTTTTCCGGTGTGCTCGGACTGCCGGCGCTGTTCATTTTCATCTATCTCTGGCTCGTCGGCTTCAGCAACGCGATCAACCTGACCGACGGGCTCGACGGTCTCGCGATCGGTTGCACCATTTCCGTGACGCTCGTCTATGGCATTCTCGCCTACATCGCGGGCAACGTCATCCTCTCGGAGTATTTGCTGGTGCCCTACGTGGCGGGTGCGGGCGAACTCACCGTCGTGTGCGGCGCCCTCGTCGGCGCGGGCCTCGCGTTTCTGTGGTATAACTCGTATCCGGCCGAACTCTTCATGGGCGACACCGGCTCGCTCGCGCTCGGCGGCCTGATCGGGATCATGGCCTTCATGGTGCAGCAGCCGCTCACGCTCGTGATCGTCGGCGGCGTGTTCGTCTGGGAAGCGGTGTCGGTCATCATCCAGGTCGGGGTGTTCAAATACACGAAACGCCGCAGCCCGACCGGGGAGGGGCGGCGATTCTTCCTGATGGCACCGATCCACCACCATTTTCAAAAACGGGGCTGGCCCGAGACGAAGGTGGTCCTCCGTTTTTGGGTCCTGTCGCTCATCTGCGCGCTCGCCGGCCTCGGCACGCTGAAACTCCGCTGAGCCATGAACCCGCCCGACCACCCGGCCGCCCGCCACCGATCCGCGGTGCGGCGGTCCCCAGTTTGAAGTAGCTATCACGCTCACAAATCTACAGAAAACAGCCAATAATCCTCCTATGAAAATCCTCAAAATTTTCGGCATCGTCGTGGGCATCCACGTGTTCGCCCTCGTCCTCATTTTTGCGAATCCGGGCTGCAGTTCGTCCACCAGGCCCGCGCCGGCTCCGACGGACACCGTGGCGAAGTCCGAACCTGCGCCCGCCATCAGCGTGCCGAACCTTTCCGTCGCCGCCACTCCGCCCCCGGACTTCAACCCCGACGCCCCGGCCGCCGCGGCGGCGAGCGGTGGGGTGCGCTTCACGCCCACCCGGCCCAACACGCCCGCCGCCTCGACGCTCCTCGCCGAACCGGTCAAGGACGTGACGCCGATGACCACCTACACGGTCAAATCGGGTGACAGCCTGTGGAGCATCGCGAACAAGAACAAACTGAGCTACCAGGACCTCGCCGTGGCGAACAATCTCAAGAGCAACGCCGCCCTGCAGCCCGGGCAGAAACTGATCATTCCGGGCAAATCCCCCGCGTCTGGCTCGGTGACGGCCACGGGCGGCGCGGTCGGAACGGCCGCGGCTCCCGCCGCCGCCGCCGCCGCGGCGAAACCCGCGGGCCCGACGATGAAGCACACGGTGAAATCGGGCGAAACGCTCGGCACCATCGCCCAGAAATACGGCGTGCGGCAGCGCGATCTCGCGATCGCCAACAACATCACCGATCCGCTGAAACTCGCCGCCGGCAAAGAGCTCACGATCCCCGGCTGGGATGCGGCCAACGGCAAGGCCGCGGCGAAGTCGCCGACCAAGTCGCCGTCGGCCGGCGCCCCGACGCCGAAACCCGCCGCGGACACCCGGCCGCTGTTCATGACGCCGCAACTGGACCAACCCGCCCCCGTGATCGTCGCCCAACCGCCGGGCGCGCCGACGGGCGAGGTGCCGGTGATCCGCGTGGACGAAACGCCCGCGCCCAAGAAACCTTAACCGCGCCGCCTGCCTTCGCCCGCCATGGCCAGCGACCGGCCCGCCGAGACCCCTCGCGCGCGGTTCTTCCTCAAGCCCGCCACGATCATCGTCGTCTGCGCCCTTGGCCTCACAAGCCTCGGCCTGTCGATTTTGTTCAGCGCGAGCGCGTCGTTCAAAACGAAGCAGGGGGTGGAGGTGCCGTATCAGTATCTCCAGAAGCAGCTC
>CAJAYO010000091.1 GCA_903948415.1 uncultured Opitutia bacterium
CCCGCTGCTGCCGCTGCCCACCGCCCAGCCGAAACTGATGTCGCTCTGCAGCCGCAGCACGGCCGCCGTGTTCCCGTTGCCCGCGCCGTCGGTAAACCGATTCGCGTCCACCCACACTCGCCCCAACCCGCTCACGCCCGCCGCCGGCGTAAACTCCGCCGTATAACTCCGCCCGCTCCCCGCGAACCCGCTCAAGCTCCCGTTCTCCACCCCCACGTCCTCCACTCCGAAATTCACCGTGTCCTCACTCGTCCCAAACCGGATCGTCGTCGTCTGGCCGGCCACGAGGCGGGTCTGATCGCTCGCGAGGGTGATTTCCGGGCGCTGGGTGTCGACGCTGAGCGTCTTGGCCCCGGCGAGGGACTGGGCGGAGCTCGGGGTCGGCAGCCCGGTGAGCACCACCAAAGCGGAGGGGCTCGTGTAGCCGCCGCCGCTCAGGGCGGCGGACGAAGCGTAGTCCAAGCGGGCGGCCGCATCGCCCGGCTGCACCACGTAGGTGAAATTCAACAACGCCGTCCCCGAACCCGATTGGTAGGTCGCCGAGCGCACCGGCACCGTGTTCAGCACGAGGCGGGGCGTGCCGCTGACCTCCACCACGCCGTTAAACTCCACGGCCACCGTAATCGTCTCACCGGCCTTGTAAGCCCCGTTCGCCGTCGGTGAGCCCACCCGCACGACCCGCGGAGGGACGCCGGTGTTCGTCGTGAGCTTCAGGACAAAGCCGCCCGGGTTCCGATTCCCCGCCAGATCGGTCACGGATTCCGGATCCACCGTGATGGTCGCCTCCGCCTGGGCGCCCACCTCGGGGGTGAACGTGGCGGTGAAATTCCGGCCCGAGGGCACCAGCGGCGAGAGTGAACCGCCCGTGACCCGGATTCGGCTCAGGTTAAAACCGGTGAGCACTTCGCTGAGGCTGAAGGTCAGTTGGGCCTTTTGATCGGTCGCCAAGAGCGCGGTGCCGCTGGTGACGCTGAGGGTCGGGACGATGAAGTCGGCGAGGAGGGCCGTGGGCGCGCTGGGCGGCGAATCGTTGCCGGCCGCGTCGCGCAGGACAACGGTGAGGGCGCCGCCCGTGGGCACGGCGGTTTGCAGGGCGGCGGCCGTGGCCGTGCCCAGCTCAAAAGTAACGGCGGTATCGCCCGCGCCGATCGTGAGATCGCTCGCCAGCACCTGCGCGCCCAGCAGCAAACGCGCGCTGCCGCCGCTCGCCGCCCCGGCCGTGATCGCGGCGCTCACCTGCAGATTGGTCGTCGTCACGTTCAGCGTGTTGGCCACGACGCTCGCGCCCACCGGCGTCACCACCGGCGCGCCGGGCGCGACCGGCGCCTGCGTCGCAATCACCAGCGCCTTGGCTCCGGCCAGATTGTCCGCTCCGGCCGGCAGCGCCGTGCCGACGACCGCGTTGCCCGCCAGATCCGTGACATTGACCGAGGTGTAGCTCACCACCGTCAGGTCCGCACTGGTCTGCCCAGCCTGCACCGTGTACGTCCCGCTCAACTGCACCCCGGCCCCGGCGGCCGTCACACTGACGGTCGCGCCGGTATCCAAGGTCAGCGTCAGGGCGCTGCCGGCGCGCACCGCTTCGCTCATCGTCGCCTGCAGCACAATCTCTGCGCCGGCCTTGTAGCTGCCGTCCGGCGTGGGCGAACCCAACCGCACCAGCGTCGGTCCGGCCGTATCCACCGTGAGCTGACGCGCCTGCGCCAACGACCCCGCGCCGCCGGGAATCGGCAG
>CAJAYO010000092.1 GCA_903948415.1 uncultured Opitutia bacterium
CCCCCGCGATCGATACCGTCCCACCTGCCCATGAGTCTCCTCGCCCTCGAAGATGCCGTGCCCGGGACCGCGCACGAGGCCCGGCCTGCCCGATGAACCTGCCCGGCTCAGACCCCGTCACCGCTGCGTCCGCCCTCCCCGACCGCGAGCGCGAACTGAAATTGCTCGGCGACCATTTCACCGAGGGCGCCCTCTACCAATCCATCGTCACCGCCGACGGCCGCCGTCTCCTCACGTATCTCGGCGCGGGGGTCGAACGCATTTTCGGCGAACGCCCCGCCGCGCTCCCCGTCGACGTCGCGTGGCTTACCGCCCGCATCCATCCCGCCGATGAACCCGGCATGGCCGCGGCGGGCCTGCGCTCCCAGCACAACCTCCAGCCCTTTCGGCACGACGTCCGCGTCCGCTCGGCCGACGGCACTGTGCGTTGGGCCAGCTTCCGCACCCAGCCCCGGGCGACCTCCGACCTCAGCGTCGTCTGGGATGGCGTGATCATCGACATCACCGAACAACGCCTGACCGAGGAGGCCGTGCGCCGGCAGGTCGAGTTTCTCGCCGCGCTCAACCAGACGACGCTCGAACTCGTCGGGCGCCGCACCGTCGCCGAACTTCTCCACGCCCTCGTCTCCCGCGCCGCCGTCCTGCTCGCTTCGCCCCACGCCGAAATTTCACTCCTCGAAGACGACGCCCTCATCGTTCGCGCCTTCTCGTCCGGCCGATCCTTCCTCCTCGGCGACCGCGTGGGTCGCAGCGAACCATCCCTGTCCTGGCGGGCCGTCGCTGCACGCACCCCGGTGGTCGTGGACGACTACGCGGCCGATCCCGACAGCCGCGCCGTCGATCGCGCCCGCGGCCTCTGCGCGGCGGCCGTTTTCCCCATCGTCCGTGGCGACGAGTGTGTCGGCGTCCTCGGCCTCGCGCGCGAAACCCCGGGGGCGCCCTTTTCCACCGAAGACATCCGGGAAGGCCTCCTGCTTTCCCGAATGGCGGCGCTCGTGTTGCACCACGCCGGCCTGCACGAAGAGGCGGTGCGCGACGCCGAACTCCGCACCGCCGCGCTCCGCGAAAGCGAACAGCGTTTCCGCGGCCTGTTCGACCGCAGCCCGATCGGTATCGGCCTCTTCGCCATTCCCGACGGCACCATCGCCGAACTCAACGCCACCGCCCTCGCCGTGTTCGGATTCACCCGCGCCGAAATCATCGGGCGCACCACCGGCGAACTCCAGCTCTGGGTGGATCCCGCCGTGCGCACCCGCTACCTCGCCGAACTTCAGCTCCACGGCGCCGTCCGCGGGTTCGAGGCCGAAATGCGCCGGAAAAACGGCGAGGTCTTCACCGTCGTTTACAGCGGCAGTCTCGTCACGATCGGGGCTCAGCCCTACAGCCTCGCCTCCGTCCTCGACATCACCGCCCGCAAACAGTCCGAAGCCGCCCGCGACCGCTCGCTCGCGCTCCTGCGCGCCACCCTCGAATCCACCGCCGACGGCATCCTCGTCGTCAACGCCGACGGCCACATCGACACCTACAATCGGAATTTTGCCGAAATGTGGCGCCTCCCCGGTCTGAACTCCGGCGCCCCGCCCGATGAGGAGCAGGTGATCCCCGCGATCCTCGCCCAGCTCGTTTCGCCCGAACGCTTCCTCGTCAGTCTGCGCGACCTCTATTCCGGCTCCGACGAAGAGGTGTTCGACGTGCTGGAATGCAACGACGGCCGTGTATTCGAACGCTACTCACACCCGCAGCTCGTGGCCAACCGCCCCGCCGGCCGCGTCTGGAGTTTCCGCGACATCACCGACCGCCTCGCCGCCGAGGCCGCGCTCCGCCAGAGCGAGGAACGCTTCCGCGTCCTCGCCGAAGTTTCCCCCGTCGGCATCTTCAGCTCCGACCCGTCCGGCCGCACCACCTTCGTCAACCGCCGCTGGTGCGAACTCGCCGGCCTCACCGTCGAACAGGCCCTCGGCGACGGCTGGCAAGCCGCCCTGCATCCCGCCGACCGTCCGTCGGTCGCCGCCGCCTGGGCGGAGGCCGTCCGCGCCGGCGAATCCTCCGCCGCGGAATTTCGCTTTGTGCGCCCCGACGGCTCCGTCCGCTGGCTCGTCGGCCAGTCCCGCGCCCATCGTCACGCCGACGGCAAACTCGCCGGTTACGTCGGCACCCTCACCGACGTTTCCAACCTCAAGCGCGCCGAGGAAGAGCGGAAACAAATCGAGGCCCAGCTCCGCCAGAGCCGCACGATGGAGTCGCTCGGCACGCTCGCCGGCGGCATCGCCCACGATTTCAACAACATCCTCAACGGCACCTTCGGCGCCATCGACCTCGCCCGCCTCGAGCTCCCGCCCGGCCATCCCGTCCACGCGTGGCTCGACCGCATCGCCGCCTCCTCGCACCGCGCCCGCGAACTCGTCCGCCAGACTCTGACTTTCGGCCGCCGCCACGCGGGCGAACGCCTCCCCCAACGCCTGCACCTCGTCGTCGACGCAGCCCTCGTTCTCCTCCGGTCCAGCCTGCCGGCCAGGGTGGAACTCGAGTCGCGGATCTCGCCCGATTCGCCCCCCGTGCTCGCCGACGCCACCCAAATCCACCAGGTCGTCCTCAACCTCTGCACCAACGCCGCCCACGCCCTGCCCGACCGCGGCGGCAAGATCACCGTCACCCTCGATGCCACCACGGTCACCGCCGAACAGGCCGCCGCGCACCCCGACCTCCCCTCCGGCCCGGCGGTCCGGCTCTGCATCGCCGACAACGGCAGCGGCATGGCGGCCGCGACGCTCGAGCACATGTTCGAACCGTTCTTCACGACGAAGGAAACCGGCGCCGGCACCGGCCTCGGCCTCGCCGTCGTCCACGGCATCGTCAAGTCCCATGCGGGCGCGATCCTCGTGCGCAGCGCCGTCGGCACCGGTTCCACCTTCGAAATCTTCTTTCCCGCCGTCGCCCCCGCACCCGCGCTCCCGCCGGCTCCGCCCGCCGCGATCCCCAGCGGCCACGGCGAACGCATCCTCGTGGTGGACGACGATAACGTCAGCGGCTTCGTCATCGAAAAACTCGTCGAGGTCCTCGGCTATACCGCCACCCGTTGCACCCGACCCGAGGAGGCTCTCGTGCTTTTTTCGGCCGACCCCTCCGGTTTCGACCTCGTGATCTCCGACCTCACCATGCCGGGAATGAACGGCGAGGAACTCATCGGCCACCTCGCCGCCCTCCGCCCCAATCTCCCCATCGTCATCGCCAGCGGTTTCCTCGAAAACGCCCGGCAGCGCATCCTTGACCGCGGCATCGCGCGCGCCGTGCTGGACAAACCCGTCTCGCGCGACGAGCTCGCCCGCGCTCTCGCCCAACTCCTCGCCGCGCGCGGGTGAACGGCCGGACCGACGTCCACCCGCCGCCGTCCCCGTCCGCACGGTCCGCCGCCGGCTCTGCGTCGTCGCCGAAAATCCGGGACGCCCCTCACACGGTCATTTGCCCGCGTTCCGCCCGCCACCGCACCCGCCGCGCCAGCAGCCGGTCAAACCGCCGCCGGTGCAGCTCGCCATCGAGCACGTCGTAATGCTGCGGCACGATAAACCGCGCCCCGATCCGCTGCGCCTTCGCCAAACTCGCGTCCATCAGCTCCGGCGCGCTGTTCAAAATCGGCGGCGGCACCTGCACCTTGAAAAAGTAACTCGCGAACAAATCCCCGCTGAACAGCACGTCGTGCCGCGCCGAGTAAAATCCGCAGTGCCCGGGCGTGTGTCCCGGCAAGTGCACGACACGGAGCCCGCCCCACCAGGGCAGCTCGTCGCCGTCCGCGATCGCCCGATCGATTTTCGCCGGAGCGCCCACGCCGAGCAGCGCACGCCCGATCCGCTCCAGGCGCCCGCACCAGCGGTTCACCCCCGCATACGGAAACGTCCCGTCGATCAAAGCCTGCTCCGCCGCGTGCGCGTAGATCGGTGCGCCCGTCCACGCCTTGGCCCACGCGAGATTTCCGACGTGGTCGAGATGGCCGTGCGTCAGCAAAATCGCCCGCACCTCGCTCGGCTCCAGCCCGAGCCGCCGCAACGCCCGGCGGATCTGCCCCTGCTCGCCCACGAGCCCTGTATCGAGCAACACCGCCCCGCGTCCGTCCGGCTCCACCAGCAGATGGCACACGCCCATCACGCCGCGGATCGTCCGCACCCTCACCCGCCAGTTGTCCCGTTCGTCCGCCACGCCCCCACGCCAACGGCCGAACCGTTCCCCGTCAACGTCCCCCACCGGTGCACCCGTCGCCCGCTGCCGTCATCGCCAGCGTTTTGCCTTTGAATCCGGCGCGAAACCGGCCATCTCTGAGCTCCCCCGCGGAATCCCCCTCTGGTCCCCCGACCGCTTTCCGCCTCAGAAAACTGCGTTCCTCCTCGCATCTCCCATGAGCCATCCCGCCAACGGTGAGTCCGCCTCTGCGTCGCAGCCGTCCACCCCCGCCGCCGCGCCCCCCACGAAGCCGAAATACCCCGGCTTCCGCGTCACCTGCAACGGCAACTACCTCGTCACCCAATACGTCGAGACGCGCATCACCGAGGGCGGCGTATTTTACCCGATCACGCCGTCCACCGAGGGCGGCGAGATCTATCAACAGTCCTTCGCGCAGGGGGAGCTGAACGTCTGGGGCCACCAGAAAGTCGCCGTCGAAACCGAGGGCGAACACGCCGCCCAGGGCGGCGCCACCGCCTACGCCGTCACCGGCCGCCGCACCGTCAACTTCACCTCCGGCCAAGGCATCGTCTACGCCATGGAGCAGTATTACCACGCGCCCGGCAAACTCTCGACGATGGTCCTCGAGGTCGGCGCCCGCGCCTTGACCAAGCACGCCCTCAACGTCCACTGCGCCCACGACGATTTCTACGCCGCCCTCGACACCGGCTGGACCATGCTCATGGCCCGCGACGCCCAACAGGCCGCCGACCAGGCCATCCTTCTCCGCCGCGTCACCGAGCTCTCGCTCAATCCCGGCATGAACATCCAGGACGGCATGCTCACGACGCACAGCGAGCGCATGTATCTCGCCCCCGAGGCCGCCTTCCTCCGCGAATTCCTCGGCGCCGTCGACGACCAGATCGATTGCCCCACGCCCGCCCAACGCGAACTCTTCGGCCCCCAGCGCCGCCGCGTCCCGCAGATGATGGACCTCAAGAACCCGATCCTCCTCGGGCCCGTCCAAAACCAGGAACACCACATGAACGGCGTCGTCGCCCGCCGGAATAATTTCAACGAGCCCATCCTCCCGCTGCTCGCCGCGGCCTACGCCGATTTCGCCCGCCTCACCGGCCGCTCCTACGGCTTCCTCTCGCACTACAAAACCGCCGACGCCGACACCGTCTTCATCTCCCTCGGCTGCGCCGCCGACAACATCGAGGCCGCCTGCGACTACCTCCGCGAACAGCGCAACGCCAAGGTCGGCTCCATCCACGTCAACGTCATCCGCCCCTTCCCCGAAGCCGCCATCATCGCAGCCCTCCGCGGCAAGAAAAACGTCATCATCCTCGAGCGCACCGACGAGGGCATGGCCGGCGACAATCCCCTCGCTCGCGAAATCCGCGGCGCCCTCGGCAAAGCCGCCGAAGCCGCCAAATTTGGCCTCGGCTCCGCGCTGCCCGCCCTCACGCCCGCCGAGACGCCGCGCCTCTTCCGCGGCAGTTACGGCGTCGGCTCCCGCGATTTCCGCCCCGAGCATTCCCTCGGCGCCTACGAATTCGCCACCGGCGCCACCGCCCGCAAAGACGGCCGCACCGCCGCCGACGGCGAGACGTACTTCGTCCTCGGCCCCGACCACCCCTACGCCGTCGTCAGCAAAGACACGCCCTCCCTCCTCCCCGACAAAGCCATTGCCGTCCGCTTCCACTCCATCGGCGGCTGGGGCATGATCACCACGGGCAAAAACCTCGGCTCCATCATCGGCGACTTCGGCCAGTTCATTTCCGAAACGAATCCCACCTACGACGCCGCCGGCGAACTCGTGGAGAAGATCAACGTCATGGCCAACCCGAAATACGGCTCCGAGAAAAAGGGCGCGCCCACCAATTACTCCCTCACCGTCGCCCCCGAGCG
>CAJAYO010000093.1 GCA_903948415.1 uncultured Opitutia bacterium
CCGACGCGATCAATCACGAGCCGGCGATCCTGCAATTGACGACCGGCAATATGTTTCCTGGCAAGCCGTCGATCGGCTCGTGGCTCTCGTACGGGCTCGGTGCGATGAATGCCGAGCTGCCGACGTTTGTCGTTATGACCTCGAAGATGCCGCACCGGACGAATGTGCAGGCGCTCTCGAACCGGTTGTGGTCCTCGGGGTTTCTTTCGCCCGAGCATGCGGCGGTGGCGTTGCGTTCGGGCAGCGATCCCGTGCTGTACCTCAACAATCCGAAGGGCGTCGCCAGCGATGTGCGGCGCGCGATGATCGACGGGGTCAACGACCTGAACCGCCAGCTGTTCGAGCGGGTCGGCGATCCGGAGATCAACGCGCGGATTTCCCAATACGAGATGGCGTTTCGCATGCAGACCTCGGTGCCGGAACTCGCGGATTTTTCCAACGAGCCCCAGTCGACCTGGGATCTCTACGGGCCGAGGGCGAAGGAGCCGGGCACGTTTGCCTACAATTGTCTGATGGCGCGGCGTCTGGCGGAGCGCGGGGTGCGCTTCACGCAGATTTTCCTGCGCAGCTGGGACCAGCACAGCCGCCTGCCGACCAACATCAAACTGATGGCCGAGGACTCGGACCAACCGACCTACGCGCTGGTGACGGACCTCAAGCGCCGCGGCCTGTTGGACGATACGGTGGTGATTTGGGGCGGCGAGTTCGGCCGGACGGTCTATTCGCAGGGCACGCTGACGCCGGAAAATTACGGCCGCGACCACCATCCGCGCTGCTTCAGCATGTGGATGGCGGGCGGCGGAGTGAAACCCGGTATCTCCTACGGCGAGACGGACGATTTTTCCTACAACATCGTGAAAGACCCGATGCACATCCGCGATCTGCATGCGACGATCCTCCATCTCTTCGGTCTCGATCACAGCAAGCTGTCGTTCAAGTTCCAAGGCCTCGATCAGAAACTCACGGGCGTGCTGCCCTCCAAAGTCGTCCATGATCTGCTCGCATAAAGTAGGGCGGGCTTCAGCCCGCCTTTTTCGCGGAAAACATGCCTGCATCCAAGGCGGGCTAAAGCCCGCCCTACTCCTTGCCCTCGCGCTCGCTCCATCCGCCCGAGCCGAAGACACGTTTTACGCCCAACGCGTTGCTCCGATTCTTGAGCAGAAATGCGTCGCGTGCCACGGCGAGAAAAAGCAAAAGGGGAAACTGCGGCTCGACAGTTTTGCCCAGCTCATGCGCGGCGGCGAAGGCGGCGGCGTGGTGCAGGCCGGCGACGCGAAGGACAGCGAGCTTTTTGTCCGCGTGACCCTGCACCCGGAGGACGAGGATTTCATGCCGGCCGACAGCAAGCCGCCGCTGACGCCCGACGAGGTGAAGGTGCTCGAGCTTTGGATTGCCGCGGGGGCGTCGGAGACGGCGCCGCTGTCTTCGATCAAAGGTGCGCCGGCGCTCGCCGCGCCGAAGGCGCCGACGGAGGCCCTTGCGCCGGACTGGCGTCCCCGGGCGGCGCAGATCGCCCAGCTCGAAAAAGCGCTCGGACTTCGCTTGGTGGCGCGTTCGCATTTGCCGACCGATGGCCTCGTGCTCCGGACGGCCGGTGCACCCGGCCGGTGCGACGACACGGCGCTGGCGCACCTGGCGCCCGTGGCCGATCTCATCGTCGAGGCGGAACTAGCCCGCACGAAAATCACCGATGCCGGCCTGGTCTCGCTCGCGACGTTTGCCAACCTTCGCGCGCTTGATCTCACGCGCACCGCGGTGACGTCGGCCGGGCTCGGGAACCTCGCCTCGTTGGGGAAACTCGAGTCGCTCAACCTGACCTCGACCGGGGTCGACGACGCGGGGGTGGCGCGGTTGAAGGATTTGCCGGCCCTGCGGAAAACCTGGGTTTTCGACACCCGGGTCGGCGCGGTGGCCGAGGATCCGGCGCCGTCGGCCAAGTAGGCTTTGGCGTATGGCCCGGCGCTGGATTTTTCTGTTGGTCGGCTTGGGGTGGTCGATGGGCGTCTGGGCGGCGCCCGCGTCGCGCGAGCCGGCGAACCTCGATGCGTTCAAGGAGGAGATCCGGGGCTACGTCGACTCCGGGAGCTATCGCGAAGACATCGCCGCGGTCGCGACGGAGGCGACGGCGTGGTTGGAGCGGAGGGCGGCGCAGGGCGGGCAACGGCTGACGGTGATCTTCGATCTCGACGAGACGCTGATTTCGAATTGGTCGCACATGAAGGAAATGGATTTTGCCTATTTGCCCGGGCCGTGGACGGCGTGGGTGCACTCGGCGCGCGGGCCCGCGATCGAGCCGGTGCAGGCGGTCTATCGCCTGGCGCGCCGCCTGGGCATCGAGGTCATCTTCATTACCGGCCGGCCGAGCGCGACCGCGTCGGCACGGAGAAAAATCTCCGGGCCATCGGCTGCGGCGACTATGCCGCGTTGTGGTGCAAGCCGGACGGGGCGAAGGAAACGACGGGGCAATTCAAGACCGCCACGCGGGCGCGGTTGGAAAGCGAGGGGCGGGTGATCATCGCGAACATGGGCGATCAGGCGAGCGATCTGGCGGGCGGCCATGCGGAGAAAACCTTCAAGTTGCCGAATCCGTTTTATCTCACGAAGTGAGCACGCGGGCCGGCGGCGCCCTGCGCACCGGTTTCGCACGGGGGGCGCCGCGCGCCAGCTGGAGCCGACGATTGCGA
Organism: uncultured Opitutia bacterium; assembly: GCA_903948415.1. Classification (GTDB taxonomy): domain Bacteria; phylum Verrucomicrobiota; class Verrucomicrobiia; order Opitutales; family Opitutaceae; genus GAS368. Next base: position 2,685 of record CAJAYO010000093.1, read on the forward strand.
CCGGCGTCGACCACGGGTTGCGGACGAAACTCCGGCAAAACCGCCTGAATCTGAATTTCACCTACGACCCGAAGAAGGAGATCAACGGGGCGATCTCGCAGGATGGGCCGAACGTCTTCAATTCGGTCTACGAGGCCAATTTCGCCGGCGACCCGAGGGCGGTCGGGCGCAACCTCCGCGGGGTCGGCACGCTGCCGGTGCTGGATCGCGACACCCGCACCCGGTCGGGCAACGGCTTCGTGTTCGCGGCGGTCGACAATCCGTCGCGGGCGTTCCGGCGCACGGGCCGCGTCAGTTGCCCCACGGCGTATGAGTCGAACCGCTATCCCGACGTGAAGGACTGCAGCGACAGGAACGCGGAGCTGTTCAAACCGATCGCGCAGGATGGCGGCGTCGGGATCGGCCCGAACGACCCGAGCCCGGCGCGAGAGACGGTGCCGCTGACTTTCGCGCTGAAACAGACGATCCGTTGTGATTTTCAGCTCACGCGGAAGAGGGCAGGGAAGGCTGCGCCCCGAGGTGGGTTTACCTCAGCCATCGATGCGCCGTGGGCGGTCAGGGCGAGAAGCGCGGCGACGAAGCAATCCAGCTGGATTGCCGCGGCCGGCCTAGCCTCCCTCGCAGTCACAAACATGAGGTCGCGGCGGCAGGTTAATCCCCTGCGTCCGCGCCCGGCAGGGCGCGGTTACTTCACCGCGGCAGTGGCATCGAGGTAGACGCCCTTCAGCGGATGGTTGTCGAGGAGGTTGCCATACCAGCCCTTCACTTCCGGACGGCGGAGATTATTGCGGGTGTAGAAATAGATGGGCGCGATGGGGCTCTCGGCGGCGATGATTTCCTCGCAACGCTGGTAGAGTTCGTAGCGCTTGGCGTTGTCCGCGGTGCGGTTCGCCTCGGCGAAGACGCGGTCGTAGTCGGCGTTGCGCCAGCGGGTCAGATTGTTGCCGCTGTCGCCAGTCATGAGTTCAAGAAACGTGCTCGGGTCGAGAAAATCCCCGATCCAGGCGTAACGGCCGATCTGATAGTCGCCGGCGCGCATGGAGGCGGATTGCACGCGGGCCTCCTGATTTTGCATCGTGATGTCGATGCCGAGGCCCTTGTGCCACATCTGCTGGAGCGCCTCGGCGATGAGACGGTTCGCTTCGGTGGAGTTGTAGAGAAACTCGAGTTTGGGAAAACCTTGGCCACCCGGGAAGCCGGCGTCGGCAAGGAGTTTTTGGGCGGTGGGCAGGTCGTGGGCGATCTTCGGACGGGCGTTGAATCCGGCGGTATTGGGCGGCGTGAGGTGGCCGGCGGGCATCTGGCCGCCGCGGAGCACGTCGCGGACAAAGCGCTCGCGGTCGATGGCGAGCGAGAGGGCG
>CAJAYO010000094.1 GCA_903948415.1 uncultured Opitutia bacterium
CTGCGGCTCGCCGTCGGCGCTCTCCCCGTCCGGCCGACCGCGTGCCGCCACACCGCGGCCCGGACCAAGCGTGAGCGCGAGCGCCCCATCAAGCAAGGCGTAGCCCCGCCCGCGCCGCCGCCTGGTTCTTCTGCGCGAGAAACCGCACGATATCTTCACGTCGCGTGCCGCCTGCGCCGAGAGGCCGACGCGCTCGCCCATCCCGCGATCTTTCGGCGAACCGCTTCCCCCGGGGCCTTCGTTCCACCCTGCCTGGCAGTCCCACCACGGGGGCGCATCTCCTTTTGTCGCTGCCCCGCCCTGGGCAAAAAATCCCGTGGGCTTGCCCCGTGGCACGGGTCTCCCGACCCGTGGTTCCCGTGGCCGCAGCACTGAGCTGCCCTCGACCCACTCGCTTCCGGCGCCGCGCTCTTGCCCTCACTCCCGCCGACGCCCACAACTCCCCCCAAGCCCTCGCGTCCCGCGCCTCCTGGCCTTCCTCGCCGTCTGCGCCCTTCGCTCCGTCACCCCGCCCGCCACCGGCACTCTTTTTCGCTCCACCGTCTTCGCCATGCGCCTCCGTCTTCACCTTCGCCCCACGACCCGCGCGCGCTTCCTCGCCCCCACGGTCGCGCTCCTCCTCGGCCTCGCCGCCCCCCTCCCCGCCGCCGAAGCCCCCCGTCCCCGCCACGGCACCAAGCTCGTCATCGTCAACGACGACGGCTTCAGCGCCTTCTTCAGCGGCCGTTACAAAAACGCCGCCGACCTTCGCCACCAGGTCGCCAGCTACGCCGACACCTCCGTCGCCGTCTTCGAATGGTGCATCACCTCCGGCAGCCGCGTGAATTTTCCCACGCCCGCCGCCGAACTCATCAGCACCGGCGTCACCGACTTCGGCCGCCGCGGCGATCAACTCGCCGCCGAAACCCTCCGCCGCCTCTCGGCCGAAGGCGTCGACACCCTGTCGGTCGTCGCCCAAGCCTGCCGCGCCAACGGCCTGCTCTGCTACGCCTCGCTGCGCATGAACGGCGACTACGCCGCTTCGCCCAAAGACGATTCGCTCACCCGCCAATTCAATAGCGACTTCTGGCGCGCGCATCCCGAGTTCCGCGTCCGCGGCCCCAAGGGCGAGGACCGCACGAAACTCTCCTACGCCTTCCCCGCGGTCCGCGCCTTCAAACTCGCCCTCCTCCGCGACGCCGCCACCCGCGACATCGACGGGATCAATCTCGATTTCCTCCGCCACCCGCCGTTCTTCGGCTTCGAGGAACCGATGGTCGCCGCCTTCCGGGAAAAACACGGCATCGACCCGCGCCCGCTCCCCGCCACCGACGCCCGCTGGGGCCCCATTCGCGCCGAGTTCATGACCGCCTTCCTCCGCGACACCCGCACTCTCCTCGACGCCGCCGGCGCGAAACACGGCCGCCGCCTCGGCCTCTCCGCCCGCATCGACCACCGCGAATACGCCGTCCTCGGCTGCGACCTCGCCACCTGGCTCAAAGAGGGCCTCCTCGACTACCTCGTCATCGGTCAACGCACGCTCGGCGGCTACGAATTCGATCTCACGCCCTACGTGAAACTCGCCCGCGACGCCGGCACCGGCTGCGCCGTCCTCTTCGGTGAAGAAGGCATCGTCTCCGGCCACGACCTCACCGCCGCCGAAGACAAACTGATCAAGGCCGGGAAAATGGCCGCGCCCCAACGCGACAGCCTCACCCTCGGGCACTATCAAACCCGCGCCGCCCGCTGGTATGCCGCCGGCGCCGACGGCATCCATCTCTTCAACGAAAACAACCGCGCCGTCATGCGCGCCCTCGGCACGGTCCCCTCGCCCGCCCCGCCCCCGCCCTGATTCTTCCGCCAGTTCGCGATCGCGGCTCCGCGGGAATTCCCCACGCTTCGCGGCATGAAGACCCCGCTTTCGTCCTGCGATCGGCGGCACTTTATCCGCCTCGGCGCCGGCGCCCTCGCCGGCGCCGCCCTGCGCCCCTTCGTCCGCGCGGAAAACGCCCCGCCCCCGGGCCCGCGCACCGCCCAAGTCTCCATCGTTTCCTGCGCCGGCTACGGCCGCGAAGTGAAGGAAGCCTTCGACCGCAGTTTCGACTTGCTCGGCGGCATCGGCCACCTCGTCAGGGGCCGCACCGTCACCGTGAAGATCAACCTCACCGGCTCCAATTTCCGCGCCACCTACGATCGTCCGGTCGGCGAGAGTTACATGACCCATCCGGCCACCGTCATGGCCCTGACCGCCGCCTTCTTCTCCGCCGGCGCCCGCCGCGTCCGCCTCGTCGAGTCCACCAATCTCCGCCAACCGCTCGAAAAAACCCTCGTCGCCGCCGGCTTCGACCTCCGCGCCTTCCAGGCCCTCGGCCCCACCGAGGTCGAAGACACCCGCAATCTCGGCCACGGCAAAGCGTATGCCACCCTCAAGGTGCCCGGCCCCGGCCACCTCTTCGAAAGCTTCGATCTCAACCACTCCTACGTCGACACCGACGTCTTCGTCTCGCTCTGCAAACTCAAGACCCATGCGACGACGGGCATCACGCTGACGATGAAAAACCTCTTCGGCATCACGCCCAACGCGCTCTACGGCGACGAAGCTCCCTCCGAAGACGGCCTGACCGGCCGCGGCCGCATGCACGACCTCAAGGGCTGGGACACCCGCGAAAACCCGCTGGCCTTCGACCCGCCCGGTTCGAAGCGCGAGTTCTTCGAGCCCAACGACGGCGGTTACCGCATCCCGCGCATCCTCGCCGATCTCAACGCCGCCCGCCCCATCCACCTCGGTATCATCGATGGCATCACGACCCTCAACTACGCGGAGGGTCCGTGGGTGAAAGGCAAACCGCAGCGCATCACCTCGCCCCGCGTGCTCATCTGCGGACTGAACCCCGTCGCCACCGACACCGTCGGCACCGCCGTCATGGGCTTCGCCAACGTCCGCGGCACCCGCGGCACGCCCCCGTTCCGTCCCGGCGACAACCATCTCCTCCTCGGCGAAGCCGCCGGCCTCGGCCCCTGCGATCTGACGCGCACCGAAGTCGTCGGCCTCTCCATCGCGAAGGCCCGCAGCCAAGAATTCCCGTCGTAGGCCGGCCGTTCCGCCCGCGGAGGTTTTTCCTGTCCCTCGCCGCGCCCACCGTATTCGCTGCGTGCGCCCCTCCGATGATTCGCCCCCTCATCGTCTCCACCCTGTTCGCGCTCGCCGCACGCCTCCCGCTCACGGCGGCCGCGCCCCCGCCCACCGCCGCCGACCTCGCCTTTTTCGAAAGCAAGGTCCGCCCGCTCCTCATCGAACGCTGCTACGAGTGCCACAGTGACAAAAAACAAAAGGGCGGCCTCCGCCTCGATTCGCAGCCCGGCTGGCTCGCCGGCGGTGACACCGGCGCCGTCATCGTGCCCGGCGATCCCGCGAAAAGCCTCCTCGTCGAAGCCATCGGCCGCAAAAACGACGACCTGCAGATGCCGCCCCAGGAGGCCCTCGGCGCCGCCGAAGTCGCCGTCCTCACCGAGTGGATTCAACGCGGCGCACCCGATCCCCGCACCTCCGCCCCGGCTGCGTCCGCTCCCAAGATTGTCCCCATGACGCTCGCGCAAGCCCGCACGCATTGGTCCTTCCAACCCATCACCGCCCCCGCCCTCCCGCCCTCCGTCTCCCCTTCTCCCCCTCTCTCCCTCTCTCCTTCTCCCCTTCCTTCGGACCACCCCATCGACCGCTTCATCCGCGCCCGCCTCGTTGCCGAAAATCTCCCGCCCAATCCCCCCGCCGATCCGCGCACGCTCGTGCGCCGCGCCTACGTCACGCTCCTCGGCCTCCCTCCGTCCTACGATCGCGTCGAGGCCTTCGCCGCCGCCCCCAACCCCGCCGCCTTCGCCACCCTCGTCGACCAACTCCTCGCCCGCCCCGAATACGGCCAGCGCTGGGGCCGCCACTGGCTCGACGTCGCGCGCTATTCCGACACCACCGAAAAATCCACCGACGGCGAGCGCCGCATTCCGTTCGCCCACACCTACCGCGACTACGTCATCGCGGCCTTTAACACCGACCGGCCCTTCAACCGGTTCGTCCTCGAACAAATTGCCGCCGACCGCCTCCCCGCCTCCGAGCAACCCGATCTCCGCGCCCTCGGCTTCCTCACCGTCGGCCGCCGCTTCGAGGGCAACCTCGAGGCCCCCCAACTCATCGTCGACGACCGGATCGACACCCTCGGCCGCGGCGTCCTCGGCCTCACGCTCGCCTGCGCGCGGTGCCACGACCACAAATTCGACGCCATCCCCACCGCCGACTACTACTCGCTCTACGGCATTTTCGCCAGCAGCAGCGATCCGCTCGACCTCCCCGAGGTCGGCACCCCGTCCACCCCGCCCGCCGCCGCCGCCATCGCGAAATACCGCGCCGACCGCGCCGCGCTCTTCGTCGCCTACGAAAAACAAATCGACACCAGCACCGCCCGCGCCCGCCGCCTCGTCCGCGAACTCGCCCCCGAATACCTCCGCCACCTCGTCGAGGAATCGCCCCACCACCGCACCGTCGAAGGCTTCATCCCGCTCGATACGCCCCGCGGTTTGCTCGTCCTCGGCGGCGCGCCCGCCTGGGCCCGCTTCATGGCCGAGAGCAACGCCCGCGGCGAAACCTTCTTCCGCCTCTGGCCCGAATTCCTCCGCCTCCCGCGCGCCGACTTCGCCACCTCCGCCGCCGCGCTCCTCGCCTCCGCCCCACGCGACACCCCACGCCACGACGCCTACATCCTCGCCACGCTCGCCGAGCAACCGCTCACCGCGATGCTCGACGTCGCCGACGCCTTCGGCCGCGCCATCACCGAGGCGCTCACCACGACCGAGTTCCCCGCGCTCACGACCGTCATCAACGCCCCGACCTCCCCCCTCGAATTCTCCCGCGAAGCCGTCGCCGAAGATTTGTTCCGCTTCATCACCGAGGCCCAGATCGTCGCGCGCAGAGACAACGAGGCCGCCGCCAAGGTCCGCGAGCAACTCACCATCCTCGAGGCCTCCGCCCCCGTCGACCGCGCCCAGGTCATCACCGTCTCCGGCTCGCCCGTCGATCCGCACATTCTCGTCCGCGGCGACCGCCTCAAACCCGGCGACGCCGTCCCGCGCCGCCTCCCGCAACTGCTCGCCACCCTCGACCCCCGCTCCTTCGCCGACGACGGCCGCCTCGCCCTCGCCCGGGCCCTCGCCAGCGACAAAAACCCCCTCACCGCCCGCGTCATCGTCAACCGCGTCTGGCAACAACACTTTGGCTCCGGCCTCGTCACCACCCCCGACAACTTCGGCGCCACCGGCGAGCGCCCCTCGCACCCCGAACTCCTCGACCATCTCGCCGCCTGGTTCATCGCCCACGGCTGGTCGCTGAAATCCCTCCACCGTTACATCATGGCGTCCGCCAC
>CAJAYO010000095.1 GCA_903948415.1 uncultured Opitutia bacterium
CGCGCGCAAGCGCGCTCCTATCGGCGGAGATCCGGACTCAGCGCAGCCATTCGGGGTGGGGGCGGGACGAGTTGAGTTCGCCGCTGAACCACGCCCAGTCTTCCGCGCGGCAGAAATACCACGGCCAGCGGTCGCCCCGGGCGCAGAGGCCGGCGCGCTAGGGGTTCAGGAAAAGGTAGAGGACGAGTGCGAGATGATCCTCTTCGGGGCGCACGGGGTGGTCGTAGAAGTCGCGTTCCCAAGCGAGGGACGCGGCGACGGCGTGGAGGGACGATTTGGTCTTTGCTTTCAGGCGGCCGACGGACTGGCCGAGGGTCAGGCGCTCGCCGAGGATGGCGAGGACGTGGAGGTGATCGGGCATCACCACGGCACAGCGGAGTTGCCAGGTGCGGTCGGCGTCCAGCGCCCGCATCTCGGCGAGGATGGCTGACGCGGCGATGGGTGAGGTGAGGCCGGAACGTTTTTGGTCGGTGCAGACCGTGAGAAAATAGGCCGCGTGCGGGATCGAGACGCGACCGCGACGCAGCGCGGCGTGACCTTTGGTCGGGTCGCGCATGGATTTCCGGGGTAGGAGCGCGCTGGCGCGCGAGGGATGGAGAATGCGAGGCAGGACAAGGCGTGCGCCGATTCTGAAATCGCTCGCAAGCGAGCTCCGACCTGCCGAACCGTCAGCCCTGGGTGAAGGCGGGGAGTTTCACGATCTTGCCGCCGGCGAGGGCGGATGCGTGGGCGCAGAGGCCGACGCAGGTCCAGTTGGCGGACTTCACGGCGTTGATGGAGCACTCGCGGCCCTCGACGAGCGCGGTGAGGAACTCGTGGGCGAGGTGCGGATGGGAGCCGCCGTGGCCGGCGCCCTGGGTGAAGCTGAGGTGCGTTTTCTTGCCGAGATCGTAGACGCCCTTCGTCGTGAATGGGCGGATGCCGGCGGGCAGGCGCTTGGCGTAGTCGGGCACCGTGATTTTTTTCGGAATCTTGTGCTCGGCGAGTTTCGCGGTGTGGAGGACGTGCGGTTCGCCTTCGACGAGCGACCATTCGAAGGATTTTTTGGAGCCGTAGACGTCGATGCTTTCGCGGTATTGACGCGCGGTGTCGAAGAGGGAGCGGATGATGCGGGCGGTGAGATCGGAGTCCTTGAACTTGATGTGGGCGGTCTCGACGGCGAAGGGGGAGTGGTATTTCGCGACGAGTTCGGGGCGGATCGTGCCGGAGCCGAAACAGGAGACGTATTCGGCGGTGGCATCGGTGAGCGCGAGCATGGGGCCGACGCAGTGCGTGGCATACCACATGGGCGGGAGGCCCGGCCAGTAGTTCGGCCAGCCGTCCATGTCCTGCTGGTGGCTCGCCTGGAGAAACTGGATTTTGCCGAGGTCGCCGCGGTCGTAGAGTTCTTTGACGTAGAGGTATTCGCGGGCGTAGACGACGGTCTCCATCATCATGTAGCGGAGGCCGGTCTTTTTAGTGAGATCGACGATGCGTTTGCAGTCGGCGATGGAGGTGGCCATCGGGACGGTGCAGGCGACGTGTTTGCCGGCCTTGAGGGCCTTGATGGATTGCTCGGCGTGATCGGGGATGGGGGTGTTGATGTGGACGGCGTCGATCTCGGGGTCGCGGAGGAGTTCGTCGTAGTCGGTATAACCTTTCGGGATACCGAAGGCGTCCTGGATGGCCTGGAGTTTTTTCGGGTCGCGTTGGCAGACGGCGATCAGGTTGGCGTTGGGGTGGGCTTGGTAGATCGGGATGAACTCGGCGCCGAAACCGAGTCCGATGATGGCGATGTTGATTTTTTTGCTCATGGGAGAAGGGGAAATTTGGGTATTTGTGGTCTGGGGTCGAGCGCCAGCGAGCTGGCGGGATGCGGGGCGGGGAGGGGGAGCGCCAGCAAGCTGGCGGCCTACGGGGAGGGGGAGCGCGGGCGAGCGGGCGGGATATGGGGGCGGGAGGGGGAGCGCGGGCGAGCGGGCGGGATATGGGGGCGGGAGGGGGAGCGCTGGCGAGCGGGCGGGATATGGGGGCGGGAGGGGGAGCGCCAGCAAGCTGGCGGCCTACGGGGGAGGGGGAGCGCCAGCGAGCTGGCGGCCTACGGGGGGAATTATTTGAGCGTTTGGAGGAAGGCTTCGAGGTCGGAGATTTCCTGAGGGCTGAAGATGTCGCCCATCGGGGGCATGGGGGAGATTTTGCCGAATTGCTCGAAGCCTTTCGCGATGACCTTGCTCGGTTCCAGGAGACTCTCGCGGATGTAGGCGGGCGTGGCGCGGGTGGCGAGGCCGTCGAGCGCAGGGCCGACGGCGCTGCCCTGGCCTTTGAGCATGTGGCAGAGGACGCAGGCGGCGGGATGCTGGTGGAAAATAGTCTCGCCGCGCTTGGGGTCGGCGGCGGCGAGCTTGGTGCCGTCGTCGACGAGAATGAGTTCGGCGAGACGCACGTCGTCAAAGAAGGCGTCGCCGCGGGCGACGTGGAGGACGTTGACGGAGGCGGTGGTGAGGGCGCCGCTGTTGAATTCGAGTTCGACCTCGGAC
>CAJAYO010000096.1 GCA_903948415.1 uncultured Opitutia bacterium
TGAGCGTGATGACGAGGGCCTCCTTCGCTCCGCCGGCGGCCAGCACGGGCTGGCGCCGCTGGATGGTCCGTTCCCGGAAGATGGCCGTCTTCGTCGCCGTGTTGGTGTCGTCGTCGTAGTTCTCCAGGGAAAGGAGCAACGGCAAATCGGGGTCGCCGGCGAACGCGCGGACATTCGCCGTGTGCGACACCGGCCCGAACTGCCCGTTAAAATAGTCGTAGTCCTGATTGAGCCGGAAGCGCGCGGCCTCGACCTCGGCGTCCGGCCGGTTCTCGACTTGCGTGCGCAAGCAATCGCGCGCCGCGTCGCGCACGTAGATTAGCCGCCGGATGCGCCGCGCCATAAGTGGCGGTAAGTCGGTCAACAGCCGCAACTCGTCGCCGTCACGCACGGCGATTCCGCCGCCGCCCTCGTTCGTCAGGACGTAGGCGTTGGGCTTTACGCCCGGTGGCACCGGGATGGTCTGGCGCATCGCCGCCGTCTGCTGCTCCGAGAGCGGCTTGAAAACGCCCACCGGCAGCGTCGCGACCGCACCGGTCAATGCTTCACCCAAGTCGCGTCCGTCGGCGGAAAGCCGGACTTCCTCGCGACCATACATGCCGTGTTCCACCCGCTCCAACCGGCCGAGCATCATCTCGGGATGCGCATGGTAGTACTCGTTGAGGAAAATGGCGTTCGTCTCTGCACCCAACGGCCGGCTCTCCCGCCACGGCTGGCCGCCGGGCTTTTCGCCGAGCGCTCGTTTGCGAAGGAACACGATGTCGGTCGTGACTTCGGTGTTGGCGTTTTTCTTGAAGGCGGTGTTCGGCAGACGGATCGCGCCGATAAAATCGCACGACTTGGCCACAGCCTCGCGCAGGTGGGGATACTGTTTGTCCAGCGTGCCCCGCGACGTGACGAACGCGACCAGCCCGCCAGGTCGCACGCGCTCGGTCGCGGCTACGAAGTAGTAGTCGTGAATAGGAAATTTCCGCGGATTGAGCTTCGGATCGAAGGGCGAGTAGTCGCCGAACGGCACGTTGGAAACCGCGAGATCGAAGGCATTCGTCGGAAGCGTGACGTTCTCGAACGCCTGCGACCGGATGTCCGCATCGGGGTAGAGCGCCTGGGCGAGCCGGGCGGTGAGCGGGTCGATTTCGACACCGGTCAAATGCGAGCGCGCCGCCATCGCATCCGGCATCACGCCAAAAAAGTGTCCGAGTCCGCAGGCGGGCTCAAGGACGCGACCGTGTTTGAAACCGAGACGGTCCAGCGCCGCATACATCGCCCGGATGACCGTGGGCGACGTGTAGTGGGCGTTGAGGACAGTGGCGCGCGCGGAACTCAATTCATCGGGCTCAAGCAATCCGGCCAGCTCCTCTTGCTCGGCTCTCCACTGCGGGGCGTCCGCCGGCGTGGCGAACACCTGCGGCAGTCCGCCCCAGCCGACATATTTGGCGATGACGGCTTTTTCCTCCGTGGTGGCCGGCCGGACCTCCGCCTGAATCTGGCGGACCGCGCGGATCGCCGCGAGGTTCTGGCGATACTTCTGTTTCAGTCCACCTTCGCCGATGCGGTCGGTGTCGGTGATCCGGTAATTGCCCGCGTTGAGCGAGACTACCTCGCCCGCTCCGGCGGGAGGAGGATGTATTTCTCCCTCACCAGCTCCCACGCCTGATCGTGCGCCTGCTGGGGGTTCAGTCCCTGTTTGCGGAAGGTTTTCATCAGGGTTTCCATTTCGTCCGTCGTCCGCTCCTGTGCGTCCAAGAGCGCCGCTGGCAGCCGTCCCAACCGCGTCAGTTGCCGCACCATCCGGGGGACAATGCTGGCGCCAGTGGGTTTCCGCCATCCGGCCGTAGTTGAGGAGTCCGCTCATGTTGCGCGTGCGCGAAGAGGTCGAGTTGCGACGGATCGTTGAGTCGTTTTTGCGCCATGCTTCATGCCGTTTCAATCGTGATTCGGCGCACCTGCGGACCGGGCCGCGCTCCCGTCGGTCGAGGGAAGTTGACGCGCAGCTCGCACAGTCGGCCTAGGTCGAGCGCCGCGCGGATCTCGGCCAATTCGCGGCCCTCGATGACGATCTCCTCTTTCTCGGTCTTGATCGTCAGCATCTCCGGTTCGCCCACCGCGTGCTCCCAGCGTTTGAATTGATCGGCGGGAAAAGACACCCACCGGTTCACGAGGGCGAAACGCACCACGGTCGCCCTCTTCCCCTCGGGCGAGATTTCGCCCCAGTTCGGGGGCGCTGGCCGCGTGAGCGGCTTAGTGCCGGGAAAGATTTCGATGCTCATGCGACTTTGGCGTGAACCGAAGGGGCGACGTGCGATTCCCAGCGCGCACGCCAGGACGTTCGCGATGACGGATTCTCGGGTTGATCAGGGCCGACCATTTCGAGGGCGAGCTTGCGGTCGGCGAGACGCATCATCGCGTCGCGGGCGGCGGCTTTGTCGGAGGTGAAAATCACCTGACTTTCACGGAAACGGGAGTTTGAGACGTAGGCTTGTTTCAGATCGCCAGCCGCGATGCCCGCTTCTGCCATCAGCACGATGCCGCGGTCCACTGTTTTTCCCTGCGAGGCGTGCGACGTGGCCGCATAGCCGTGGGTGAACCCGCGGAACCAAGCGGGGAGGACGCGCCCATCCTTGAGCGCAATCTCGCCGTCGTGGCCGATGGCCGCGACCTCGACCAGATCGCCGTTGCGCAGGTCCGCCGGCTTCACGTTCGCCCGGATCAACAGCCGGTCGCCCACCGCGAGGGAAATCGCGTTCGTAGTGCCGACTTCAAACCCGCTGGCCTTCCGGGGGTCCACCCACTGCTCGCGATTCTCCGGGTCACGCAACACCAGCTGGCGGCCCTCCTGCCGAACCACGGCGGCCGTATCGAATTTGCGGAAGCGCCCCCATGAACGGTGAAAGGTGAGCACGTCGCCGGGACGATAGTTCTGCGCCCGGCGACGCTCCTCCTGCGTCCACTTGAGGGCTTCGACTGTCGTGACCACGTGCTCGGTGCCGGTGAGCACACCGGCGAGCCGCAACTGGGCGCGCACGGCCGAAGTGAACTCGCGGATCTCCGCCCATACCGGCGAAATCGCCAGACAGGATTTTCCGGCCCGCACGGTCCGCACGTAGTCCGCCGCGGCTTCCTGCCAGAGCCCGGACTCATCCGGCATCTCGTAGACGGCACCGAGCCGGTTGAACTCGTTGAACGCACCGAAAGCGTCACCGCGCGCCAGCCGGGCCACCGCCTTGCGATATGCCGGGTCCACCTGCCGCCGGATTTCGGTCAGATGAAACACCGGCACGCGGGCGAATTCCTGCAAGCACCGGAGCGCGTCGCCGGCCTCGATCGAGGCATGCTGCTTGATGTCGCCTACCAGCAGGAGCCAGTTGTCGTTGCGGGCAGCAAGTCGGCAAAGGTCGCGCATCTGCCGCACGGAGACGAGTCCCGCTTCATCGACAATCAGCACGCGGCCTCTCGTCGCCTGCTGCATCGCCTCATTGGCAAGCAATTGCTGGAGCGTATCCGCTTCCGGCGTGAGTTCCCGGCGAAGCACATCGGCCGCGCCCGACGACGGCGCGCAGCCAAACACACGGCCGCCGGCCTGCTCGATACCGGCGACCACGGTTTTTAGACACGTGGTTTTGCCGGTGCCCGCGTCGCCTTGCAAAATGACGACACCCGACGTTGAGCCCAGCAGGTCGCGCACCGCCGCCGCCTGATCCTTGGCCAAGGTGGAACCGCGCGGAACCTTGCCGAGCGCCGCCCGACGTTTGACTTGGGTGTTCGCCCAGCCGGTAAATTCGCGCTCCGACTCTAGGCCCTCCCGCGAAGCGATCTCCTCGTCAACGCGGACCAGTTCGCCGTAACGCTCGCGGCCGGCCATGACGCGCTTCAGCGCATCCAATGACACCTGACCGCGACCCGCGATGAGGGCTTCGCGGAGCAACAGCCGGTCATCCACGACTGATTTGCGCTCGAAGACATGCGCCTCCGCCGACCGCAACGCATCCAAGGGAGTGACGGGATCGAGTTTCGCAGGCCCACCCTGTGCGGCCGCGACCACCGCCCGCAGGGTTTCCAAGTGCGCGCCCGCTTCGGCCAGCCAGCCTGCGCGCAAGGTCGCGGCGGTCGCCTTGGTTTTTTCCGCTCGGCTGCGCACGGCAATGGCCTGAAGTTCATCCTGGGAATTCGCTCCGCTCGCCGCCGCCTGCCGGAGGATCTCCCGCCGCCGTTTGCTGAACATCTCGCGCAACTCCGGTGGGACGCCTTTCACTGCGAAGCCGAGGCGCTGACCAGGCTCCAATTCATACCCGGCCGCCGTCATGAATCCGGCGAGCTTGTTGTAACAAACCTCCCGCAGGTAGCCTTGATGCCGATAGAATCCCGAGGGTTGAACGCTTTTCCAGCGGCCCTCGGTTCCGTCGTAGGTGAGGTTCATGATGCACACATGGGTATGCAGCTGCGGGTCGAGTGCCCGGTTGGCGTCATGGGTGACGACAGCCGCCACCATATTGCCAGTGCGACGGTCGAAATTCTGACCGGAGCGCCGCACGCGGGTCGCGGTCAGCGCTTCCATCTCCCGCAGCGTCTCCGCCACCGCTTCCTGCCACCAGCGGCCGATCCGGTCGTCACCACCCACTAGATGAAGAACGGAAACATCCTTGGGCGGCGATACCTGTCCAAAATAACAGACCCGTCGATTCTCGCCTTTATCCCGAACCATGAGTTTTTCCCCGGACACCGGGTGCAGCCCGGCACACAAGTTTTCAAAGTGCGCGAGCTGGCATGAACCAGCCAAACCGAGACGTTCCGCCCCGACTCCCTGCCAAGTCATCTCAACCTTACCGTCTTGAGTCAGGTAGTCACCCACAGCCATGTGCTCGCGGAAATACTCCACGGCACCATGAGCAAGGACGCAGGGCTTATCGAATCTGACCATGCTTACGACCCTGTCTAAAACCCATATCTTTACCAGCATAAAAGCCATACGGAGGCCAATTGAA
>CAJAYO010000097.1 GCA_903948415.1 uncultured Opitutia bacterium
CAAATCCCCAGTAAATTTCAGGGAAGTGCAGTTGTCGTCAGTCGGTAGCGATGGCTGTCGTCAGGGGGCGGGAGTCATCGATCACGAGAACTTTCATTTTATAATAGTTTGGAGGTGTTTTTCCGAGCGGCCTTGAGTCCGTACCGAAAACGCTACCCGCAGGCAACCTGCAGGATTCGCGGTTTCTTCTTCATCGGCCGGTCAAAGATCAACTTTAGTGGTTCCTCGCTGTTTGCAGCGGGTAAACCGGAGCGGGAGATATTCTAAGATCCTCCCGTAATCCCTGACGGACAGGTTGGTGGAGCGGCACGCGTGCCGGCCTGCCGTTCCTGCGGGCGCTGCCGTTTCGGAGTGCGTGACGTCAAGGTAAGGTTCGAATACGCCACTCCGGCATCGATTACGTCACGGCGGTCCCGGCGCAGGCCGGCCTGCGCGGAAAAATCGTCGCCCGCCGTCTCAGCCAACACCAAGCGCAGCACCTCCGGCGCTGGCTCGCCAATTAGGAATCCTCTCGTCAAAAAAACCGGAACCACAATCCAATCGCCGCCACTCTTTTAACGTAATGAACCGGCCTTTGAGGTCATTGATTGAAAAACGGAGCGGGCGAAAGGCGGCCTCGGCTTCGCGAATTTGTTCGTTGTTCAACCTCGTTGCAGTTGCCCGCAAACCGGACGCAGCCTGCAAACCGTTCATTTCAAGCGAGGCCTTTTCGTTCGCCGCCTCTTCGTTTGATTTGAAGGTCTTGCGGATGCGCACGCCGTGGAGTCAGCGGGCCGCGCGAAAGGAAGTCATCCCGTTTCGATTTTCGAACTGGCTGACGGCAATTTCTTTCTAATTCACGCGGAGGTTGCAGCGTCAACGGGCAACCCAGCTTCGGGTTTTCTCCTCTCAGGGGAGGAAGATGGGGCGGCCAACGGGATTCGAACCCGCGACCCCAAGAATCACAATCTTGTGCTCTAACCAGCTGAGCTATGGCCGCCGCAAACTGACGAGCGCGAACCCTCGCCACGCGAGCAGAGGCTGTCAATCCCTTCTTCCCGCGTTTGCCGTTGCGCATGGGCGGAGCTGTTTCAGGCTCGGGCCGCTGCTATGCCGCGCCTGCGCCTCGTCACGTTCAATATCGCCCACGGGCGCGGGCTGAGTCCCATCCAAGGGCTGACCTCGCAGCGCAAGCTCCGGCTCAACCTGCGCCGCATCGCCGCCCTCCTCGACGGACTCAAACCCGACATCGTGGCACTGCAGGAGATCGACGAGCGTTCCCGATGGTCGGGCAATTTTGACCACCTCGACTATCTGCGCGTCCACGCGAGTTTCCCCCACACGGTCTTCGGCATCAACAACCGCCGCACGGGTCTGCTCAATCTGAGCTATGGCAACGCCATTCTCGCGCGGCATGCGATCCGGGCTTCGGAAACGGTCGTATTCGGGACCCGGAGTGTGGGCGAAAAGGGTTTTCTGTATGTCGAGCTGGACGTGGGCGGGCGCTGCGTGCCGCTCGTCAATTTGCATCTGCACTTCAGCTCGCGCGCCCAGCGGTTGCGGCAGTTGGAGCGGCTGCTCGCCTGGCTGCGCGAGAAGCACCGGTTGCACGGGAAGCGGTGGGCGGTGCCGCCCATCATTTGCGGCGACTTCAACAATCCCGGCACCCGAGACGACGCGACGGCTTCGCTGCTCAGCCATCTCGCGGACTATTGCGACTATGTGCTGCATCCGTTGACCGGACTGACGTTTCCCTCGCCGCTGCCGAGCCGGGCCCTCGATTTTATTTTTTTGCCGGCCGGATGCCGGAATGTGCGGTGCGAGATTGTGCGCTCGATGCTGTCGGACCATCGGCCGGTGCTGGTGGAATTTGAGGTCGACTGAAAAATCTCTTTGCGCCGGCCGGTGCTTTTTGCGGCGATGCGGGTCCGCATGTCACGCCTTGCCCAAACGTTCGCCCGCACCCGGGCGCAAAATCGAGCTGCCTTTGTCGCCTATGTGTGCGCGGGCGATCCGGATTTCGACACCTCGCTCGCGGCCTGCCGGGCGCTGCTCGCGAGCGGCGTGGACATTCTCGAACTGGGGGTGCCGTTTTCCGACCCGTTGGCGGACGGATTGACCAACCAGCTGGCGGCGCAGCGGGCCCTGGAAAACGGCATGACGGCGGCGCGGGTGTTTGAACTGGTGCGCCGGCTGCGCGAAACGAGCGAGGCGCCGATCATTTTCTATACCTACTACAACCTGCTGTTCGCCAATGGCGTCGACGCCTACGTGCGCGCCGCGCAGGCCGCGGGGGTCGACGGTATCCTCACGCTCGACCTGCCGCCGGAAGAGTCGGGCGACGTGACCGCGGCCTGTCGCACGCACGGGGTGGACACGGTGTTCATCATCGCGCCGACGACGCCGGACGCGCGGATCCCGACGATTGTCGCGGCGACCACGGGTTTTATCTATTACGTGTCGCGCGAGGGGGTGACGGGGGTGCGCGAGCAGGTGGCGGGCAATATCGCCGAGGCCGTGGCGCGCATCCGGACGCACACGACGTTGCCGGTAGCGGTCGGCTTCGGGATCGGTTCGCGCGCACAGGTGGCGCAGGTGGCGGCGCTGGCCGACGGGGTGGTGGTGGGCAGCGCGCTGGTGAACTGCGTGCGCGAGCACCTGGGCGATCCGGCGAAAATCGTGGCCGCGCTCGCCGCGAAGGCCGCCGATCTCGCGGCGGGCGTCATTCGCAGCTGAGTTTCGTCTTGCGACGCCAGGTGTGGCCGGGTGGTCTGTCCCGCTGCAAATCATGGCGCGAAAAATCCTGCTGATCGACGATGACCGGATGCAATTCCGGCTGACGCAGGCGAACTTCAATAATTTTCACGGCGAGCGCTACGAACTCGAGTGGGCGGCGACCTACGAGGAAGGACTCGTCAGGCTCATGCAAGGCGGCCACGCGGCCTGTCTGCTCGACTATCAACTCGGCGAGCGCGACGGTCTTCAACTGATCCGCGAGGCCGTGGCCCTGGGCTGCCGCACGCCGATCGTGTTTCTGACGGCGGAAACGGCGGAGCGGGTGGATGTGGCGGCGATGGAGGCGGGCGCCCTCGACTACTTGGTCAAGGGCGAGATCACGCCCCGGGCGTTGGAACGTTCGCTGCGGTATGCGATGAAACTGGGCGACACGCTCGAGGCGTTGCGCCGGCTGGCGACGCGCGACCAGCTGACGGGTTTGCTCAATCGGCGCGAGTTTGACCGCATCCTGACGGAGGAAGAGGAGCGGGTGCGGCGTTTCGGTCATCCGCTCGCGTTGGTGATGATCGACGTCGACCACTTCAAATCGGTGAACGACACGTATGGCCACCCCGCGGGGGACGCGGTGTTGCGGGAGGTTGCGCGTCGCGTGGCGACGTTGCCCCGGTCGGTGGACCGCGTCGCGCGGTTCGGCGGCGAGGAATTTGCGCTGGTGTTGATGCAGACGGACCGGGCCGGAGCGCTGGAGGTGGCGCGGCGGGTGTGTGCGGCGGTGGAACGCGAGCCGGTCCTGGTGGACGACCGGATCGCGTTGAACGTGACGGTGAGTGCCGGCGTGGCCGCATTGCCCGAGGATGGCAAACTGGGCGCCGACCTCGTG
>CAJAYO010000098.1 GCA_903948415.1 uncultured Opitutia bacterium
CGGCACCGCTACGACCGGCGCGACCACGGTGATCGCCGGGGCGGGGATTGCGGCTTACACCGGTGGTGTTCCGACCGTGACCATTGCGAGCAACATTATCACCACAACCGCCACGGCGGCTCGCAACACGACTACGGGGGCCCTTTCTAGCCTGACCGTCACCAACGCCGGCGCCGGCTATTTGGTCGCTCCCACTGTCAGCTTCGCTGGCGGCGGCGGAAGCGGTGCTGCCGCGACGGCGATTCTCAGCACTTCGGGCACGGGCGTAGTCACGGGCTTTAATCTTACCAATTCCGGATCTGGTTATACCGGCAATCCGACGGTCACCCTGACCGCGCCTACTGGCACCGCTTCGACCGCAGTTGCGACGTTGAATCTTGCTGGTGTCGTCGACAGCGTCACCGTCACTCCGGGAACGGCTCCGTTCGCCTCCGCTCCCGCGATCACGTTCGCGCCTGCTGGCGGTGGCGCCGGCTCCGGTGCAATCGCGACCGCCTCGCTCACCAGCAATCTGTTGACCCCGACGAGCATCGTTCCGCTCCAATCCGGTTCGATCACGCTCGGTAACAACGCGATTGATACCCTCAGCTTCGGTGGCACCCTCTCGATCTCCACGACGGGTATCGCTGGCACCAACGGCGTAACCAATTACAGCCAAATCACGACGGCCGCCAACAATGTGCGGATTTTTGGTAACGTTACGTTGAATACCAACAATACCAACGCGAGCCTCGGTAACAATACCTTTGGCAATGCGGCCAACTACTCGTTCGGTCAGATCAACGCGAACGTTGGCACCGGTACGCTGAGCCTGATCGAAAGCCAGACCGTCAACCTCGGTGCCATCACCGCGGCGACCCTCGACGCTCGCAGCTTGGCCGGCAACATTGTGAACACCGGCAAGTTGACGGTGGCTGGCAACGCGATCTTCGCGGCCAACTCCATCTTCAGCCCTGGCGACGTTACGCTGAACAATTCTGCCAACGCCATGAGCGGCGCGATCCTGATCGGTAACGCCAAGGATTTCACGCTCGTTAACACCGGCGTCACGACTGTCACCGCGGGCACCGCCCTGGTGAATGGTAAGGCTGCGACCGGCAATGTGAATGTCACCGTCACCGGTGGTAACCTCACGCTGAACACGGGCGTTGGCGGCGATTATTCCACCGTCGGTTTCAGTGCGACTGGAAATGTTGTGGTTAACGACCCGAATGGTCTGACCCTCCAGAACGCGACGAACTCCGGTGTCGGCAGCACCGTCTCGGTGACTACGGCTGGTCCGATCGTGCTCGGTTCCGGTATTGTACTCGGTGGCACCGGCGCTACGACCCTCACCTCGACGGGTACGACTGCGGCGATCACGGACTCCGCCCCGGCCATCCGCATCAACGGTGCGGTGAACCTCACGTCTGACAACAGCATCGCGATCACGAACGCCGGCCACAGCTTTGGTCCGGTCGGCCTCACGACCACGGGCGCCAATGGTGCCACGGGCACGGCCAACATCACCTACACGGAAGGTGGCTCGGCCAATCTGAACGTTGTTCAGGTCAACGCCACCGCTAATGCGTTGGTTCCAGCGGGCAGCCTCACGGTGGTCAGCACCGGTGGTGATATCATCCAGACCCCCTTGACCGGTTCGATCGTGGTGCCGGCCACGGGCACGGGCACCAACACGGTGTCGTTCTCGTCCAGCAAGGGTGCGGTTGCGCTCCTCAATCCGGCCGGCACGAATGCGATCGCCCCGGTGATCGCCGTCTCCGCTGTCGGCAATTCGACCGTCGCCCAGTCGGCCAACATCGCCCTTGGCAATGTCGCTGTCACCGGCGGCACGCTGTCGGTTGACGGCTCCACGGGTGTGGCCGCGACGATTGCTCAGTCCACGGGCTCGACCATCAAGTCGTTCGGTAACGCGACGTTCAAGACGCAGGCTGGCAAGATCACCCTCAGCAACTCCGGCAACAACTTCGGTGGGCTCACGCTCACCTCGAATGTTGGCCTTGGCGCCGCGGCGGGCGCGGATGTGGCGATCACTGAGGCTGGCACGCTGAACCTCGTCTCGGTCAACACCGGTAACACGGGCAAGCTGACCGCGACCTCCGAGAAGGCCTCGATCATCCAGTCCGGCACCCTCCCGATCGTCGTTGGCGGTACCACCAGCCTCACGGCTGCGGACGCGGGCATTACGCTCGGGACCACCACCAACACGTTCGGCGGTGCCAATGGCATCACGATCACGACGGTCGGTAATGTGACGGTCAAGGACTCGAGCGCGATCACGACGCTGGCCGGCGGTTCCACCATCGGCGGGACCCTGAGCCTCTACAACACGCTCGGCACCGGTCAGATCAAGGACAGCCCCGGTATCCTCACGGTCTCCGGTAACGTCCTCTTCGATACCACCACGGCGCTCGCCTCTTCGGTCAGCATCGGCAGCTCCACGGCGACCCTCGGTGCGGTGCAGTTCCGCTCGGGCACGGTGACCATCGTCGAGAATGCGACGTTGAACCTTCTGGCCGGCAGTGTGGCCTCCGGTGCGGTCTCGCTCACCAGCTCGGGTAACATCCTTACCTCTGGCTCCGGCGGCGGCACCTTCCAGAACAAGCTCGACCTGAACGCTAGCGGTTCGATCACTGTGACGAACCCGATCTTCGTGAATGGTAACGCGGGTGTTGGCCTGACCTTCCGCGCTCTCGGTGCGGTTGACCTCAGCGCCCTCAGCCTCGCGGGCAATCTGAACAGCATTGCTCCCACGAATTTGGGCGCGAGCAGCTACAAAGCTCCTTCGCCCTAATTAGTTGTTGATTAGCATTACGCCTCAAAGGGGCGATCGGCTTCGGCCGGTCGCCCCTTTTTTTTGTGCCCGCATCGCGGCGGTCGATCACCGGAACGGCCGGGCGGCCCAGCTGATACCCATGACCAACAGGGTTCCGACCTTGCCTTGGGCGGCCCGCCCGCTGGGCGGGCAACCCGGCTACGGGCCTGGCCTACAGCCTAAAAACCATCGGATGTGGGGATCACGGCACGATTGCCGATCCGCCCGGGGTGGGCCGTGCCCTCCGCGCGCGGCTCAATGCGTCACGCGCCGACCGCCGATCCGCCGCCCGCGGAGCGGCCGGCCCACCTCAGATCCGAGGGCGACCGAGGCAAGGTGCTTGTTGGGTCAGGGCGGGGAGCGGTGCGACGGGGCCCTCCCTCTGACCTTTCGGTTGGATCGCTGCGTTCGGTCTCTTCGGGTGGGCCGTGCGCACCGCGCGCGGCTCAACGTGTCCCGTGACGACCGTCGATCCGCCGCCCGCGGAGCGGCCGGCCCACCTCAGATCCGAGGGCGACCGCAGGGTGGGTCAGGGCGAGGAGCGGTGCGACGGGGCCATCCCGCTGACCTTTCCGCGGGATGGCTGTGAAACGACAATCTGAATCCAGCCCGACGATCTCCGGTGTGGGCCGTGCGCTCCGCGCGCGGCTCAACGTGTTACGGAACGACAAGCCGATCCGCCGCCCGCGGAGCGGCCGGCCCACCGCGGATCCGAGGGCGACCGCAGGGTGGGTCAGGGCGAGGAGCGGTGCGACG
>CAJAYO010000099.1 GCA_903948415.1 uncultured Opitutia bacterium
AAACTCGCGCGGGAGCGGATCACGTTTCCGCTCGCCTGCTTCCTCGTCGCCGCGCAACCCGGCTCGCACTTCTGCTACTCGTGGGGCTACACCCACACCCACGGGATGCTCGATGCCTACCCCGAGTTCGACCGCCCGCTCGGCCCGCCCAAAGCCGACGCCACGTGGGTCGGCCTCACCGCCACCCGCGAATTCGCCCACGCCTCCGTCTGGGTCGACCTCACCACCAAGCAAGCCCGCATTGACTGGCATTGATTCACCGTCCCCGCTTTCCCCATGCCCCGCCTCCGCTCCCTTTTCCCCCTCTCGCTTTCCCTCCTGCTTCCCCTCTCGGTCTCGGCCGCCGCCGCCACCGCCGCGCCTCCGGCGAAGCCCAACATCGTCTTCGTCATCACCGACGACCAGGGCTACGGTGACCTCGGCTTCACGGGCAATCCCGTCGTCCAGACGCCGCAGATCGACCGCCTCGCCACCGAGTCTTCGCAACTGAAAGACTACCACGTCGCCCCGACCTGCTCGCCGACGCGCGCCGCGTTGCTCACCGGCCATTGGACGAACCGCACCGGCGTGTGGCACACCGTCAACGGCCGCTCCATGCTGCGTGAAAACGAAGTCACCGTCGGCCAGTTGCTCAAGGCCCACGGCTACGCCACCGGCCTGTTCGGCAAGTGGCACCTCGGCGACAACTACCCCTACCGCCCGCAGGACCGCGGTTTCACCGAGGTCTATTACCACGGCGGCGGCGGGGTCGGCCAGACGCCCGATCTCTGGGACAACGCCTACTTCGACGGCAGCTATTTCCACAACGGCCGCATCGTCGCCGCCAAGGGTTTTTGCACCGACGTGTTTTTTGCCGAGGCCCACCGCTTCATCCGCGAGCAAGCCGCCGCCCGGAAACCGTTCCTCGCCTACATCTCGCTCAACGCCCCGCACAGCCCCTTCCACGCGCCGAAAAAATACACCGACCTCTACCCGCAGCAGACGCCCGAACTCGCTGCGTTCTTCGGCATGATCACCAACATCGACGACAACGTCGGCACCACCCGCGCCCTCCTGCGCGAACTCGGCATCGCCGACAACACGCTCTTCATCTTCACCACCGACAACGGCACCGCCACCGGCGAAAAAATCTTCAACGCCGGCATGCGCGGCAAAAAAGGCAGCGAATACGACGGCGGCCACCGCGTCCCCCTCCTCGCCCACTGGCCCGCCGCCGGTTGGACCAAGCCCCACGTCAGCGACACGCTCTGCCACGCCGTGGACATCGTCCCCACCCTGCTCGATGTCACCGGCGCACCGACCCCCGCCGGCCTCACGTTCGACGGCCTCTCCCTCCGCCCGCTCCTCGACCCCGCCGCGAACACCGCCGCGTGGCCGCACGAGCGCATGCTCGTCACCGATTCCCAGCGCGTGCGCGATCCCCTCAAGTGGAAACAAACGGCCGTCATGTCCGGCCCCTGGCGCCTCATCAACAACACCGAGCTCTACGACCTCCGCACCGACCCCGGCCAGCAACGGAACGTGCTCGCGGCCCAACCCGCGCGCGCCGCGAAGATGCGCGCCTTCTATGAAGCGTGGTGGGCCGAGCTGGAGCCCACCTTCGCGCAGACCACCGAAATCTACCTCGGCCATCCGGACCACCCGAGCGTCAGCCTCACCGGCCACGATTGGATTCAGGAAGAACTCCCGCCCTGGAACCAGCAGCACATCCGCGTCGCCGATGGCTTCGCTCCGGCCCGGGCCAACGCCGGCCAGGGCAAGAACGCGAAATCCTCCGCGCCTGCCGCGGCGGCCGCCCAGTCCCGCCACGCCGGCCACTGGGCGGTGAAAGTTGTCACCGCCGGTCGCTACGAAATCAGCATCCGCCGCTGGCCCCTCGAGGCCAACCATCCCATCACTGCCGCGTTGCCGCCCGGCGCGAAGGTCCCCGGCTCCGATATCGCCTTCCGCGCCCGCCCCGGCGTCGCGATCCCCGCGACCACCGCCACGCTCCGCGTCAACGGTCGC
The DNA here is from genome assembly GCA_903948415.1 of uncultured Opitutia bacterium. Lineage (GTDB taxonomy): Bacteria > Verrucomicrobiota > Verrucomicrobiia > Opitutales > Opitutaceae > GAS368. The sequence continues at coordinate 2,008 of CAJAYO010000099.1, forward strand.
GACCTCGCCTCCTCGCCCGTCCGTGCGACCGACACCGCCGTTGCCTTCACGACCAC
>CAJAYO010000100.1 GCA_903948415.1 uncultured Opitutia bacterium
CTGCCAGAAGGTAGGAGCCTGCTTGCAGGCGATTCAGCTCGTCGCCATCGCCTGCCAGCAGGCTCCGAAAAATCGCGTGAATCTCATCTCGAAAGCGAACTGGAATTAGTGGGCAGGTGGCTCGTCAGCGCGGGAGTCATATCATTCTCATCCAGCCCGCTCATATGGCCTCGCTCTCGGTCCCAGACCACCGCGAAGTCGTAAGAGGCACGCTGCGCCGTCTCATCCGCGCCTCCGGTCTCACCGTGGAGGAGTTTATCGCAGGGAATCGTTAGGAACCGATGGCGCGACCTCGCCCCTGAATCGCCGCCCACACCGCCTCGCCCGTCGCCGGTGACGCCAGCGGCACCTGCCCACCTGGCGCTCCGAAGCTCCCCACGGCATCCCGCAGCGCCTCGCGCACCGCGAAGGCCAGCATCAACGGCGGTTCGCCCACGGCCTTGCTGCCGTGGATCGTGTTCGGCTGCGCCGCGTGGCTCAGCAGCGTCACGTTAAATTCCATCGGCGCATCGCTGATCGCAGGAATCTGATACGTACTCGCGCTGTGCGTGAGCAGCCGCCCCTTCGGGTCCCACTTGAGCTCCTCACTCGTCAGCCAGCCCATGCCTTGCACGAAGCCGCCTTCGATCTGCCCGCGGTCGATGCCCGGATTCAGCGAATTCCCCACGTCGTGCACGATGTCCACGCGCCGCACCCGGCTCATGCCCGTGTAGCCGTCAACTTCCACTTCCGCGACCGCCGCCCCGCACGAAAAATAGTGGAACGGCCGCCCCGCGCTCTTCGCCCAATCCCAATAAATCCCCGGCGTCTTGTAGTATCCCGTCGCCGCGAGGCTGACGCGTTCCGTGTAAGCCTTCGCACACACCTTCGCAAACGCCACTCTCGCCCCAGAGTCCGTCGCCTGCGCTTCGCCCGCCGCAAACTCCACTTTGTCCGCCGTCGTGCCCAACAGCCCCGCCGCCACCGGCGCCAGCCGCTCGCGCAACGTCCCGCACGCCGCCGCCACCGCCATCCCGTTGAGATCCGCCCCGCTCGACGCCGCCGTCGCCGACGTGTTCGGCACCTTGTCCGTCGCCGTGGCCATGATCCGGATCGCTTCCGCCTTCACCCCGAGTTCGCGCATCGCCACGCCCAGCATCTTCACGTGGAGCCCCTGCCCCATCTCCGTGCCCCCGTGGTTCACCTGCACGCTGCCATCCGCATAAATCAGCACATAGGCGCCCGCCTGGTTGTAGTGCGTCAGCGTAAACGAAATCCCGAACTTCACCGGCGTGATCGCCAGCCCCCGTTTCACCCGCGGATGCGCCCCGTTCCACGCCTCGATCTCGCGCCGCCGCTCGGCAAACTTCGCCTCCGTCTTCGCCTGCGCCCAGATCGTCTGGATACGGTTGTCGCCAATGTCCTCGTGATAGTGCGTCCGGTTCGTCTCCCCCGTGCCATGGTAGAGATTCCGCTCGCGCACCACTTCCGGCGCCAGCCCGCAGGCCCGCGCCACCCGGTCCATGATTTCCTCGATCACCAACATCCCCTGCGGCCCGCCGAAGCCGCGAAACGCCGTGTGCGACACCGTGTTCGTCTTCGCCACCCGCCCCGAGAAATGCACCGCGGGCAGATAGTAGGCGTTGTCCAGGTGAAACAACGCGCGGTCCAAAATCGGCTGCGACAGATCCAGCGACCAGCCGCCGTCCGACGTGAGCTCCACGTGTGCCGCGAGCAACCGTCCCTCCGCGTCGTGCCCCACGGAAAACTTCGCGTGAAACGGATGCCGCTTCCCCGTCAGCGTCATGTCCAGATCGCGGTCGAGCTGCACGCGCACCGGCCGCCCCGTCTGCACCGCCGCCAGCGCCACATACGCCGCCCACGCATTGCCCTGCGTCTCCTTGCCGCCAAACCCGCCGCCCATCCGCGGCGCCTGCACCACGACCTTGTGCCGCGCCACGTGCAACACCTCCGCCACGATCGCCTGAATCTCCGACGGATGCTGCGTCGAGGAATTCACCGTCACCGCCCCGTCCTCGCCCGCCTCCGCCCACGCCGCGTGGGTCTCGAGGTAAAAATGCTCCTGCCCGCCCAACGCGAATTCGCCCTCCATCCGCCACGGTGCCGCCGTCAGCGCCGCCGCGCAGTCCCCCCGCGTCAGCGTGTGCGGCTCCGTCAAAAAACTCCCCGCCGCCACCGCCGCCGGAATCCCCACGACCGCCGGCAACACCTCATACTCGACTTCGACGAGCGCCGCCGCCGCCCGACACACCTTGAGCGATTCGCCCACGACGACCGCCACGATCTGCCCCTGAAAACACACCTCGTCCGTCGCCAGCAACGGCTCGTCGTGCCGCACCGGCCCCGAGTTGTTCTCACCCGGAATATCCTCCGCCAGCAGCACCGCCGCCACCCCCGGCACGCCCCGCGCCTTCGTCGCATCCCGCCGCAAAATCTTCGCGTGCGCATGCGGCGCCATCACCGGCCACAGCTCCAGCATCGGCCGCCGCTGCGCCGTGTCGTCCACGTAGCGCGCCGCCCCCGTCACATGCCCCACCGCGCTCTCGTGCCGCAACGCCCGCGTCGCATCCGCCACCGCCCACGGCGAACTCGCCGCAAAGCTCACCGCCTCGTCGTGCACGAGACTCGTTTCGCCCGACACAAACTTTTCCCACAACGACACCACCAGCCCGCGCCGATACGCCGCCCCGCTGCGCACATCGTCGATCGGCGTAAACTCGCCGCGCAACGCCCCGACCACGCTCGCCTCGTCCCATCGTTTTCCCACCAGCGCCTCCTCGGCCGCCTGCGCCCGCTTCGTCCGCTCCGCCACGCCGCCATACACGAGCCGCGCCTCCCGCACCACCCCCGCCGCGTCGACGTCCACCCGAAACGCCGCCGCCACGATGCTGATATCCAACTCCGCGCGGTGCGACACCTTCACCCACTCCACCCGCCGCGTCCGCCCCGCCTCCGGCCCGCCCCGCGGCACCACAATCTCGCGGATGATCTCGTCCGCCCGTAGCACGGTCTGCCGGTAGCCCGTGAAAAAATCCGCCAGCGCCACCGTCCGGTCTTCCTTCGCCGACGACAGCACGAGCCGCGCATCGAGCGACATCAGCACCGGCGCGCTGTCGCCGATCGGCGACGCCGTCGCGATATTGCCGCCCAACGTCGCGCGATTCCTGATCTGTCGCGCCGCAAACCCCCGCAGCATCTTCGCCAGCGACGGATACTCCCCCGCCACCTTTTCCTCGATCGCCGTCAGCGTCGCCCCCGCCCCGATCCGCCACGCCGTCGGGGTCTCGACGATTTGCGTCAACTGGCTGATGCCCTCCGTGGAGATAAGCACCGGGAACGTCTTGAACTTCTTGTTCAGCTCCACGCCGATCTCCGTCGCACCCGCCACCAGCTTCGCCGCCGGATGCGCCGCCTTCAGCGCAAACACCTCTGCCAGCGTCGTCGGCCGGAAAAACTGTTCCTCGCCCCCCGCGTAGCTGACCCAACCCGGCGCCGCGACCGGCGCCTTCAACCGCTCCGCAAACGCATCGCGCCCCGCATCGCTCCCCTCCCCATCCCGCTCCGTCACCACCGCCGTCATCGCATCGCGAATCGGCCGGTAACCGGTGCAGCGACAGAGATTCCCCGCGAGCTGATCATTGATGTCCGCCGCCGACTTCACCCCGGCGCGGTAATAGCCCTCGAACATCGCCATCACGAAACCCGGCGTGCAATAGCCGCATTGCGAGCCGAAGTGCTCCACCATCGCCCCCTGCACCGGATGCAGTTTTCCGTGACAGCCCCCCTTGCTCGCGCACTCCCCGGCCTTGCCCACCGTACCGGTGCCACCCGCGAGACCCTCGACCGTCACCACCTCCCGCCCCGCCAACATCGGCAGCAGCGCGATGCAGCTGTTGATCGCCCGATACGTCGCCTTCCCCGACGCATCGCCCTCGACGAGCGCGACGGAGCATGCCCCGCAATCCCCCTCGGCGCAGCCCTGCTTGCTCCCCGTCCGCCCGGTCGCACGCAGCCAATCCAGCAGCGTCGTCGTCGCCGCGACACCCGCGACCCGCACGCGCTCGCCGTTGAGGAGAAACTCAAAACTCGCCGATCCGTTTTCCATACTCGAAAAAAGCACGCCGCGTGCCTCACCGCAAGGGAGGAGCCTGCGTGCAGGCGATTCATCGCACTCCATCGCCGGCACGCGGGCTCCTCCCCCTAACCCGCATTCAATCCGCCGCCCCTCACAGCGCCGCCCGGTTCACGTCCTTGTAGTAAAGGTAACTCGCCGGCGTCTTGCCCATCGCGACAAACCACTGCGGACAATACGACGCCATCCAGATCACGTCGCCCGCGGCCACCGGATACCATGAGTCCTCGAGCCGATAAACGCCCTGCCCGGCCAACATCAACAGCCCGTGCTCCATCACGTGCGTCTCCACGAACGGCAGCGTCGCCCCCGGCTGGTAGGTGAAAATATTCATCGCCAGATCGAAGGCCGGCCCATCCGGCAACAGCACCTGCAACCGCGCATCCGGATCGCCCAGAAACGGCTGCCCCGGCACCTTCGCCGCATCGCCGATGATCGCCTCGGGCGCCGCCACGCCCGCGAGCGGCTCGAACTTTTTTTGAAACAGCGTCACCCGCGTGCCTTTTTTCGGCGCCGTGATCGACCACGCCGCTCCCGCCGGTGCGTAGAAAAACGCGCCCGCCGCCACCTTCTGCTTCAACCCGCCCACCGTCAGGATCGCCCCGCCGGTCTCAACATACCCCGCGGTCTCCACGTCGTTCCCCGGCAGCACCGCGCTCCCCCCCGCCTCGAACGTCACCACCACCTGCGCGAACCGCGCCCCCATCGTCGGATTGATCAAAACGATCGTCGCCGCGCCCGTCATCCCCGGCACCACGCTTTTCACGTGTCCGTCCGGGGCGATGAGAGCGTGCCGCGCAGCCACGCGCGTGCGGGTTTGGCCATAGGGAATGCTCATGGGAAAAATAGTCGGTAGCGCGGTGCGTCAGCCCGCACTCGTTTGGGTCAACACCGCGGCCGGTGCGGCGCCAAGAACTGCCCTTTCTGCGGCAGATTCGTAAACCGCCCGTCGGCATAAATCGCCGTGCCCCGCACATACGTGTGCGTCACGCGCGCCCGGCTCTTCTCCCCCACGTAGGCGCTGATGCGATGCCGCGTCCACAGCTCCTCCGCCGCGATTGTCCGCGCCTTGCCATACTCGATCAGGGAAAAATCCGCGTCGCGCCCCAACCCGATCTGCCCCTTGCGGTCGTCGATCTGGAAGCGCCGCGCCACATTGCGCGCCAGCACCGCCGCGAGGATCGGCAGATCTTGGTCCGCCGTTTTCTCGCACTCGGACAGCAACAGCTCAAACCCGTGCTGCACCCCGCCAATCCCACCCCACACGGCGAACATATTGGCCGAGTCCTTCATCTCCGGCCGCGCCGGCGAATGGTCCGACCCGACCGTCTGGATGCGGCCCGCGCGCAACTCCGCCCACAGCGCCTTGCGCCGCTTCTCGTCGCGCAGCGGCGGCGCGCACTTCGCGAGCGACCCGAGCCGCTCCACGTCCTTGTCGTTGAGCAAAAGATAGTGCGGGCACGTCTCCGCCGTCACATCGACGCGCTGCAGCCGCGCCTCCGTGATCAGCGCGATGCCTTCCGGACTGCTCACGTGCACAATGTGCAACGCGCACTGCGTCTCCCCCGCGATTTCCAACGCCGTCCGAATCGCCTCCAGTTCCACCGCCACCGGACGCGAATCCAACCACGCCCGCGCATCGGTGCGCCCCGCCGCTTTGATCTTCTCAGTCAACGCCGCGGCCATCGCCTCATCCTCGGCGTGCACCGCGACCGGCAGATTGAGCTTCGCCGCCCGCTTCATGCCTTCGCGCAGCGTTTTCGCGTCCACGTTCGGGAAACTCGCGATGCCGCTGTGGCACATAAACGCCTTCAACCCGATCGCGCCCGCATCCCGCAAACCCGCGAGCTTGTCGAGATTGCCCGGCGTCAGACCGCCCCACAGCGCAAAGTCCGTGCACGCTTTCTCCTCGGCCAGCGCCCGCTTCTCGCGCAGCCCCGCCGCATCGAGCACCGGCGGCTCCGAGTTGAGCGGCATGTCAAAAAACATCGTGCCGCCACCCGCCGCGAGCGCCGCCGATCCGGTCGCGATCCCCTCCCAGTCGGCGCGACCGGGCTCGTTGAAATGCACGTGGGCATCGAGGATGCCCGGGAACACGTAGCGCCCTTCCGCATCAAGCTCCAGGTCGGTCGCGTCGGTGACGCTCGGCGCCAGCCGCACGATCTTGCCGCGCACGATGCCGATCTCGAGATCCAGCACGCCCTCCGGCGTCACCACGCGCCCGCCGCGGACGACGAGATCGAGCCGTTCGGGCTCGTGGACAGTCTTGGCATTTTCTCGGACAATGGGACCAGTGCGTTTCATGACGCGTGTTGGTGGGCCATTCTCCGAAGAAAGTCCACCATCACGCGCAACGCGATTTCGAGGTCCGCCGCCGCGGCATACTCGTCCGGGTGGTGACTCAACCCGCCGCGGCACCGCACAAACAGCATCGCCACCGGCGTCAGCGCCGACATCACGACCCCGTCGTGGCCCGCCCCGCTCACCAGCGAAACGCTCCGCCCCTGCACCGCTTTCACGCTGCATTCGAGCTGCGCGGTCAACTCCGGCGAGCAGTCCACCGCCCCGTTGTCCTGCGTGCGCTGCCACACCACCGAAAGTCCCCGCTGTTGCGCGATCCGGGCCGCCACGTTTCCCCATTCAAGCAACGCCGCCCGCCGCTTCGCGTCGCTGGCGTGCCGCACATCAAGCGTGTGCCCCACTTGCCCGGGAATCACATTGGCCGCGCCCGGCGACACCGCGAGCGCCCCCACGGTCCCCACCAGCCCCGCCGTGGCGCGCGCCCGCTTCTCCACCGCGAGCGCAAACTCGGCCGCGCCCGTCAGCGCATCCCGCCGCAACGCCATCGGCGTCGTGCCCGCGTGTCCCGCCTGCCCGGTCCACGTCACCTTGAAACGGCTCTGCCCCGCAATCGCCGCCACCACACCCACGGCCAGCCGATTCGCCTCCAGCACCGGCCCCTGCTCAATGTGCACCTCCACGTAGCCGAGCAAATCGCCCCGCCGATGCGCCGCTTTCGGCAACGCAAATTTCCCGCCGCCCCACGCCTTCAGCGCGTCGCCGACACTCACGCCCGCGCCGTCCCGCAACGCCAGGGTTTTTGCCTTCAACCGCCCCGTGTAGCCCTCGCTTCCGAGGTAGGCGCTCGCAAACCGCACGCCTTCCTCCTCAGAAAACCCCACCACCTCGACCGCAAACGGTAACGCCACCCCGCACCGCCTCAATTCCGCCAGCGCGACGATCGGCAGCAGCACGCCCAGCGGCCCGTCGAACCGCCCCGCATCGCGCACCGTATCCAAATGCGACCCCAGCAGCAGCGTCTTCGCTCCGGCCTTCGCCCCTTCCGCCCGACCGATGAGATTGCCCACCGCGTCCTCGCGCACCGCCAGCCCGGCCTCGCGCATCCAGCCGCCGACAAGCGCATTCGCCCGCCGCATCGCCGGCGACAGAAACGTCCGCGTGAGCCGTCCCTCCTCGTCGCTCACGCGCCCAAGTTCATCAAGCATTTTGGCGAGAGCGTTGGTTTTCATCGTAGTTTGCGTCGCGTCCACGATGGATTGAGCCGGCAGTCGAGCGCGGCGCGGCTCAACCCGGTTTGTTCGTGAACCGAATAGTAAACGGCATACGGAAAACGCCGCGCGAGCAGCCGGTGCCATCCACACACCCGTCGATGCACCCCGCCGCAGGCAACCAATGATTCAATCTCACCGATCGAGGACTCTCGAAAATAATTCCCCAACCCGGGCTCTTGCTTCTCATAAAACCAGAATCCGTCCGTGAGGTCGCCCTCCGCCGCGGGCAAAATTTTCAGATTCATGTCCCCAAGCCGCGCAGGCGTCGTTTCGCCTCGTCCCAATCGGCCGGAATCTCGCGGCCCTCGCGCACCTCGGCATCGCGCTCCCGCAAAACCTGCTCATGCCACGCCGGCGAATCGACGAGCTTCTCATCGCGACAGAGATCGGCCCAAATTGCTTCCATCATCTCCAATTTTTCGGCCGTGGTCATGCTCTGGAGTGGAAGCGTGATGTTCATGCGAAAAAAATGACGCCGGATGACCCGCGAGTAAAGCCACGCCTTAGCTCCCGCGATACGTGCTGTAGGCCCAAGGCGTCACGAGCAGCGGCACATGATAACCGGCCGTCGCGTCCGTGAGGTTAAACCGGATCGGCACCTGCCCGAGAAAGGGGCAGTCCACCCCGTGGCCGGAAAAATACTCGCTCACGTGAAACACCAACTCGTAGCTGCCCGCGGCCATCGTCGTTTCATCAAGCAGTGGTCCATCGGTGCGACCGTCGGCATTGGTCGTCACCGTTTTGATCAACGCGGGCTCGGGCCCGGTGCGCAGCAGCTGAATCACCATCCCGACCGCCGGCCGACCGGTGGTCAGATCGAGAACGTGGGTGCTAAGTTTCGCGGGCATTTTTATTATTCGCCGCCGATTACACAGATGACGCGGATAAAGGCAGGGAACTTATCAGCGTCATCGGCGAAATCCGTGGTCACTTTGGTTTGAGCAAATCGTTGAGACGCAGCTGGGCAATTTTTTCGATCTCCCCCAGCGCCGTCGCCAGTTCCCCTTCGGCCGAATTGCCGATCCGCGCCTGCATCGCCGCGAGGATCGCGGACTTGTTGCTCAGGCGCGCGCAAATGATGAACGGGAAGCCGAACCGGCCGAGATAAGCCGCATTCAATTTCTGAAAACCCGCCAGTTCCTCCGCACTCAGTTGGTTCAGGCCTGCGCTCGCCTGCTCGCGCGTCGACTCCAGGGTCAGCTTGTTCTGCTGCGCCAACCGACCGGCGAGATCCGGATGCGCGCGGATCAGCGCGAGCTGCCGCTCCCGCGGCGCGCCCCGCATCGTCGCGCACAACGCCGCCTGCAGCTGCGTCACGTCGCGAAACGGCCGTTGCGGCCACGTCTCCTCCGCCACCCACGGCGAGTGCTCGAAAAGGTGCCCGAGCGCCGCGGTAAAGGCGCCGCGGTCGAGGGAATTTATTTCGGCAAGAGTATTGGGCATTGATGGCCTTTTGTCGGAGCCTGCTTGCGGGCGATTCAGTGCTGTCGCCATCGCCTCCATGCAGGCTCCTACCTCAAAACGTCACGGCAAAAGCTCATACGCCGGCAGCGACAAAAACTCGTCGAACTGCGCGCTCTTCGACATCCGCATAAACAGCTCCGTCGCCTCCTTGAAATGCCCGCCGTCATAGCGCGCGTCGCCGTATTCCGCGCGGATCTTTTTCAACTCGTCCGCCAACAGTTGGTCGTAGAGCTCGGCCGTAATCTTGCGGCCGTCGGCCAGTGTCGCGCCGTAGCGGAGCCATTGCCAGAGCTGCGAGCGCGAGATCTCCGACGTCGCGAGATCTTCCATCAGATGGTGGATCGGCTCCGCGCCGGACCCGCCGAGCCACGCTTCAAGGTAGCGCACACCCACATGGAGATTCCACCGCACCCCGCCCTCGGTGATCGGGCCGTGCAACGGGGCCAACAGGTCCGCCGCGGTGATCTTCACGTCGTGGAGACGATGCAGCTGGTTCGGCCCCTTCATGTGCTGCCCAAACGCCTCCAGCGCCGCCGCCACGAGCCCCGGGTGCGCGACCCACGTGCCATCGTGCCCATCCGAAGCTTCGCGCACTTTGTCGGCGTAGACTTTTGCCAGCGCAGCCTCGTTGGCCGCCGGGTCACCCTTGATCGGAATCTGCGCCGCCATCCCGCCCATCGCGTAGGCGCCGTGCCGGTGACACACGTTGATCACGTGCAGCGCATACGCGCGGAGAAACGGCACCGTCATCGTGATCAGCGTGCGGTCGGGAAACAGATACTCCGGCCGATTCCGGAATTTCTTCACAAAGCTGAACATGTAGTCCCAGCGCCCGCAGTTGAGCCCGGAGGCGTGCTCACGCAGCTCATACAGAATCTCCTCCGCCTCGATGCAGCCGAGAATCGTCTCGATCAACACCGTCGCGCGCACCGTCCCGCGCGGAATCCCCAGCGCCGCCTGCGCATGGATAAACACGTCGTTCCACAACCGCGCCTCCAGGTGGCTCTCCATCTTCGGCAGGTAAAAATACGGCCCGCTGCCCCGCGCGATCAGCTCCTTGGCGTTGTGGAAAAAATAGAGCCCCCAGTCGAAGAGCGAGGCCGGGATCCGCTTCCCGCCGAGCAGCGCGTGCTTTTCCTCCATGTGCCAGCCGCGCGGACGCGCCACAATCGTCGCGATCTTGTCCTTCAACGCGTATTTCTTCCCTTCCGGACTCTCGAACGTGAGGGTGCGTCGCGCGGCATCGCGCATGGTGATCTGCCCCTCGATCACGTTTTCCCAGGTCGGCGAATTCGCATCCTCGAAGTCCGCCATCCAGCACTGCGCCCCGGAGTTCAGCGCATTGATCGCCATCTTCCGATCCACCGGCCCCGTAATCTCCGCGCGCCGATCGACGAGATCGGGCGGCGGGGGCGGCACCTGCCAGTCGCCCCCGCGGATCTGCGCAGTCTCGGGCAGAAAATCCGGCATCTTGCCCGCATCAATCTCGGCCTGGCGCACGACCCGCCGGGCGAGGAGTTGCTCGCGGCGCGGCCCAAATTTTGCCGCCAGCTCCGCCACAAAGGCACAGGCGGCCGGGGTGAGGATTTCCGCATAGCGCGGGGTAACGGGTCCGGTGATTTCGAGACCACCGATGACGGAATTGCTCATGGGAAAAGGACGCTGGTTACGACGTTGCCGGGTGTCAGCACGATATTCCGCCTCAGCGCCTCTCATACCAACGGCGCTGGAAATTTTTTTCAGCGCGAACAGAACCAAACGCGTCCAAGCACGCGCCAGAGATCCTGCGATCAATGCTGTTCATTTGGGTCGGCCGGATTGCCGTGGCACGGGCGTCCCTGCCCGGGGGATCGGTCAATTATCAACCGCCGATCGTATCATTTCCCACCGGAAGCGCCGTCACTTCACGTCCGCCCCACGCGGAAGTCGGCACGGCGCAGCTTGACCGTAACGCGACCGCTGGCTGCAACGCTGGCAAATCGATGCTTCGGTTCCATGCGGGTGACTTGGTTCCAGGCCATCGCCTGAAAGTGTAACCCATGTCCCCGGACAGACTGTTACCTCTGTCCCCGGGTCATACCCTCCCGGCAATCCCCTTGGTGAGCCGCCGGCCAACTTGTCTGCACGTTCTTGCCTCAAACCGCGGGGTTCGGAGCCGGAGACGAAGTCCCGTCCGCCATGATTCGTTCTCCGCGTCCGCACCGGCCTCTCCATCTTACCGCCACCCTCCGGCTCACGCCCGGGGAGCAGTAAATAGGACGAAAGTCTCCGGAAAGGTCCGGGGTTTTGACTATTCCACCTCGGTCTCGATTCCGTTGATCTGTCGGGCGACGAAGTTGTAGGCGGTGGCGCTCACCCAACCGACCACGAATCCGATCGCCGCGTAAAGGAAGGGTGCGGCGACGACGAAGCCGACGCCCATCAGGGCAAACATCCCGCGTTGGCCGGCGGGAAGATGGGCGGAGATAGCCGCCATCAACAGAAAAACGGGGGTGAAGAGCAGACCCATCGCCCCATACAGACAAGCGGCCATTTTGCCGAGGTGGAGCGGTCCAATCGATTTGAACCGCCGGTGGGGGCCGGTGAGGGACAGGCGCATTGGCAGAAGCTACGCGGGTGGGCAGATGCTGCGCTGAGCGGAGGAGGGCTCGGGTGGTGCAGCGATCGGAGGGTTGGTGCATCCGGTCGGCGGTCAGGCCAACCGGTTCAAATCATCCATCTTAAGATAGCGGGGATTTCAGGATATCGGGTGGCCGACATCGAAACGAAGCGAGCTCGGTGAAGACGTCCATGGCGGGAAAGAGCCGAAGCATCGCCAACCTGCAGAAATCATTCCGGTTCTCAACGCCAGAAATGAAGGCCGGGTGAAGTAGTCGACCGCCTTTTAGAGCCTATACTATGCTATAAGGGCCGGATCGTGATTTCGCTACAGCGGGCGTGTTTGCTCGGGATACCGGGCTGCGATCATCGCGGTAGCGCTGGGGGGGGTGACCCCGGCTGCGGTGCCACGGGGGCGAGAATTGGTTCTTTATAGGGGCGGCCTTGGCCTTCCTCGGCCGGCTTCCTCCGTTTTTGGGATTCGCGGCGGACAACGTGACCCAATTGATTTCACCGGGCGCGCTCAAGGATGAGGTCGAATGCACCCCCTGACGTATAATGAAAGCCAGGCTGAAGCGGAACGGACGAATATAGACGAGCCCGCGACCCCACGCCGTCCGATGGGAGACACGCTCCGCACACGGGCCGAGCGCATCGAACGGGAGGGCGCTCTGCGCCGGGAGAGCCCACCAGGGTCGGAGAAGCCTTTGCCGGTTGCGGTGAAACCACTCGAAGCCGACCCTTCGCGCACGGTCAGCGCCTGAAACAGGAGGGGCCCGTCGCGCCCACGGCGCCAGACCGCAACCGGGTTTTGCCGGCAGTCGGATCCCGCAACCCGCGGAGAAGCCGATGGCGACCGGCGCAAATCACGTTGTAACCCGAGATCGAACCTTCCACTAGTCTGCGCTTCCCACACCAATGAACCCGGAAACTTTCATGCGCGAAGCCATCAAGCTCGCCGACGCCGGCATGCGCGGCGGCCGCGGCGGACCGTTCGGCTGCGTCATCGTGCACCGCGGCGAAATCATCGCTCGCGGCAACAATCGCGTCACCTCCACCAACGACCCCACGGCCCACGCCGAAGTCACCGCCATCCGCGAGGCCTGCACCGCGCGGAAGACGTTCCAACTCCCCGACTGCGAGCTCTACACGAGCTGCGAGCCCTGCCCGATGTGCCTTTCCGCAATCTACTGGGCCCGCATCCCGACCGTGTTTTACGGCAACACCCGCGGCGACGCCGCCGCCATCGGTTTCGACGACGATTTTATTTATCAGCAGATCCCGCTCGCTCCGGACCAACGCACGATCGCGATGAAACCGCTGCTGCGCGACGAGTCGCTCGTTTCGTTTCAGGAATGGGCCGGGAAGTCCGACAAAGTGAGCTACTGAGCGCCCCACCCCGCGCCCGTCACAAAAGCAACAATCGACTCGCAAAATCACCCTCCCCCCGCAGCGTTTTTCCCATCATGCATTACGACCACCTGACGCCCGCCTACGCCAACCCGACTCCCGTCCGCGCCGATGACGATGACGATGACGAGGACGAACAGGAGAACAAGCAGGCCAAGAAGAACGCCGCACCGGTCGCCATGCTCATCCAGAAGAAATTCCTGGAGCAGCGGAAAATTTTCCTCTGGGGCGCCGTGACCGACGAAAGCGCCAAGGACCTGACGGAAAAACTCCTCTATCTCGAGGCCGTCGCTCCGGGCAAAGAGATCTTTTTCTACATCAATTCCCCCGGCGGCTCCGTCACCGCCGGCATGGCGGTTTACGACACCATGCAGCTCGTGACCTCGCCCATCACCGTCATCGTCACCGGCATGGCCGCGTCGATGGGTTCGATTCTCCTCTCCGGGGCGAAAAAAGGCCGTCGGCTCCTCTACCCGCACTCGCGCGTTCTCATCCACCAGCCGCTGATCTCCGGCCGCTTCATCGGACCCGCGACGGACATCAACATTCAGGCGAAGGAAATGGAGAAACTCCGCGCCGAGCTGAACCAGATCCTCGCCACCGCCTCCGGCCAACCGCTGGACCGCATCAACCAGGACACCGACCGCGACTTTTACCTGAACGCCCAGGAAGCCATCGCCTACGGCCTCGCGGATCGCATCGTCGACACCGTTTGATCTAGCCGGGCGGACTTCGGTCCGCCCTATTTTTTTTCTGCCGGCACGGGCGGGGCCAATTCGGCGAGCGCGCGGCCCCACTCGGCGGCCTGCGTCGGATTGTTGGCCACGGTCGCCACTTTCACCGCCTCTCCGAGCCACGCGATGCGCAGCTCCGCCGGCAACGCCTCAAGGGCAAACAGGGTCCGCCACAGCTCTACGGCCCGCGCCGGCCGACCGAGTCGCTCGAGCTGACGCGCGGCCTCCCGCGCGAGTGCCCACTCGTCCGGCGGCAGCGTTTGCAGCAACGCCACGAAACCCAGCGCGCTCGCCGCACCGTCCCGGTCGTCGACCTCGCGCAGCAGCTCGGAGAGCGCGAGGCCCAGCGCCAAACTCGGCACCTCCCGCTGCGCCGACCGCGCCAGCCCAATCGTCTCGTCCCGCCGGTCCGCTGCATCCAGTTCGTGGATCCGCCGGAGCACCGCATAGCTGGCGTGGCGCGCAGGCAGCTTGGTAAGGTCGCCGAGTTGCTCGTCCAACGTCACGGCAAACGGCCGGTAAAGGGGATCGCCGATGAGAATCGCCTGCCAACTGAGTTCCGGCAGCGAGAAATAGGCCGCGTCGGCCAAGGTCGCGCCCCGGGCCAGCGCGCGCAGAAAAAGATGCGGGCGATGCGTGAGTTCGAGGTACGGTTCGAAGACGTTGCCCACCGTCGCCGTCACCCCCCGCGCCACGAGCGGCCCCGTCCAACCCGCCGTCGTCGAGCGCAGCGTGCCCGCGGAGTAGCTGTGGATGTGCAGGGCAATCGCCCCCGGAGGAAACCGGAATCCCGGCAGCGCGAACGGTCCGTTGAGGCTCCCCGCATACCAGCCGAAATAGAGCACCGGCGCGTCGATCCGCGCCGTCGCCGGCATCGTCGCCGGCGCCCGGTCCACCGCCGGCACGAAACCAAGGC
>CAJAYO010000101.1 GCA_903948415.1 uncultured Opitutia bacterium
AGCGCATCGGTGGTGGGAACAATCAGGGAGGGAAGGGGCTGGCCGCTGGCATCCGTCACTATCTTGCCACTGGCGTCACGGCGCGGGACGAAATTTCCGGCGCTGTCCCGCAGGTAATTGAGCGTCGGATCAGCCAGCGCGCCCTCTGCCCGGAGGTTGGTTTGCTCGGCGCGGACGCCCCCCACCAGCCGCAATCGATTTCCCCAGCCGGACGCGTCGACTCGCACGAAGCCGGAGCTGATCGTTTCATTCGCGCGGCGGGAATTGGCGACCTCGCTGCGATAGGAGGCGTTCGGGTTCGCCGTCAGGTACCCGGGATTCTTTTGATAAAGCGACCAAAGCCCGTCGGCGCTGGGCCATTGTACTTTGGGAAACCCGAAGGGCTGGGTTCTTTGCGAAAGCACGGGATCCAAGATCACGCTTGCGCCATCATCGCTGCCCGCCGCAGTCGGCGTGGTGGAGCCACGCCCGTCCGCCCCCACGAAGGAGTAGGTGTTTTGGCCTCCACTGGCATCGCGCACCTGGTCCCGCACGTCGAGGCCGGCCTTCACCGTGAACGGCACGTTCAAGAGGGAGAACGTCCGCGCCAGATTTGTATAGGCCGTCCGCTGCAGGTCGATGGCTGTTGAGACCGGCCTCGAAGCCGCCGAGGTTATCACATAACTAGAAAGAGCGTAAGGATCGACCGCCGCGCCCGTTGTCGCGTCGGTCACCGTGATCACGCCCGGCCGGAGATAGAAGATATCTTTGAAGGCGGTGGTCACATTGGTGCGCCGCAGGGTTATGCCGCCAAAAACGCCTCGGTCAGACTCGTAGAACGTGTTGTGCGAAGACGACACCGCGAGGCCCGATTCGGCCCGCCAGGTGGGGCCGTTGTGGCGGTACGTCAAGGTCGGGGTGTAGGTGTAGCCCTCGCGCTCCCGGACGGTCTGGCTTTGGCTCACCTCGCTCTGCCCGGGCCGGGACTGCACGCTGCTGAGGGTGAAGCCGTCGTTCACCTGATTGAGCTGGAAAGCGAGGGAGTTGAACGTCCACTCGCTGCTGAAGGATCCGTAAGTGATGCCGAGCGACACCCGGTCATAGGCTCCGAACCGGTAGTCGAAGGACAACCCGGCGGACGAACGACCATTGAACTTGATCTGGTCGTTCATCTGATAGCCCGTTAGATACGGCCGGTCGGGCGTGGTGTCCGGCAATCCGCCGGTGGGGTTGGTGGCGGCGCTCACGCCCCGCCATTGGGCGGTGGCTCGCTCCTCCGCAGTATATTGGTTTCCATAGCCCGCCGAGACGGTGAAGCCGAAGCGTTCATTCACCGGCCGGATGTAGGCCAGGTCGAATCCCGGCTGGATTTTGAAAGTGTCGTTCTTGCGCGGGCCAGGCGTCTTGCGCAGCTCGCGCTCTTTGTCGCGCATGGACGCGTAAACATTGTACGTCAGCTGGGGCCGCACCCGCTCGAACGCACTCCGCGGCACGAAATTAACCGAACCGGCCAAAGCCGACCCCGGAGACTCCGGCGTGGGGGACAGCAGGATTTCAACGCGGGCGATGTTGTTGATGGAAACCTGGAGCAGTTCGTTTTGGCGGACACTTGGATCGCCCGACGCCGTCGTGGCCAGATTGAAGCCGTTGAACGTAACGGGAACGTTGGCCGCCGGTGCACCATCGAGGGATATCGTGTTCGCGACACCGCCCGTGTAATCAATATTCACGCCTGGCACGTACTTCAGGAACTCCCCCACGCTGCCATCCGGGATCGTGCCATACTCATCGGTCGAGACGACATTGATCTGGTTCGGAGCGAAGCGCCTCTGATTGATGGCAATCGCCGAACCGGCCATTTCCCGGGACACGGAAACTTCCATCGCGTCAAGGACCACGGTGTCCCCGGCGGGCTTGTTGGCGACCGCGGAGTTGGCCAAGGTGAAATCGGCCCGCACCGTCTCCTCGGGGATCACCACCACGGTCCGCTGCTGCTGCGGCATGCCCGTGTAGAACACCCGGATCTCCGCGGGCCCCGGCGGGACGTCGCTCAGGCGAAAGAAGCCCACACTGTCGGTCAAGGTTTGCTGCGCCGTGCCCGCGACCGCCACCAACGCACGTTCCAAGAATTCCTGGTCGGCGTTGAGGACCCGCCCCTCAATCGTTCCGGTCCGGTCGGGGCGGGTCACGGTCGACAACCCCGCCCCTTGTTCTTTTGGGATTTCACCGGGCTTTCTCACGGCAAAAGCGCCTGTCTTGGGATCGACGGAAATGACCAACCCGGTCTTGCCCAGCATGAGGCCAAGCGCCTCACGCGGAATAAAACGTCCGCGGACTGCGGTGGTCTCTGTCCCGGCGACCTCGCCGGCCATAAACACAATTTCCCGCCCGGCTTGCTCAGCAAACTGCTTCAATGTGACGTTGGCCGGCCCGGCGGCCAGTTCGAACGGTTTCGCGGCATGGCTGGTTTCGCTGTGCGCGACGAGGCGCAGCAAGACGAAAATGACGCCAAATACGAGCGACGCGGGCAGACTTCGAGGCAGAGTGATCATGGGGGGTTCGGGGCTTAGGTTCTCCTGTTACGAACCCCGACGCGGCGTTTTCCGGGTAAAAAAACAGCGGCGAGGGCCCCGCGGCGCGGCCCTCGCCTGGTTTTCGCCTCCCGCTCAGCGCCGCGTCAGCACGACTTCCCGATCTCCGCGCCAGTCGGCGCGCACCCCGAAACTGGTGGTCATCAAATGCAGAAAGGCCTCCAAGTTATCCGAGCGAAACGTCCCGCTCAGTCGCAATCGCCCCAATTCAGCATCGGCCAAGATCAGCTGGACTTGGTTGCGCCGGTTGAACCCGCTCAGGATTTCGGTCATGGGCGCATCGGTAAAATCGAGGCGGTCCGGCAGCCACGCCAGGCGCGTCTGAATTTCGTCGGCCGAGACTTTCTCCACCTGCGGGGCCGCGGGCGGCGCGACCAGGGACACCAGCGTGCGTTCTCCGACTGAAACGGGCACGGGCTCGGCGATCACCCCCGCCGTATCCGGGGACCGCGCACCCGCCACGGCGACGCGCCCTTCGGTCACCAGCACGTCCACGGCCGACTGTTCCACACGCACGGTGAATTCGGTGCCGACCGCCCGGACCACGATGCCCGCGACCTCCACCAGGAAGGGCCGCGCCTCATGCGCCACCTTGAAGTGCGCTTCACCGCTCACGAGGCGCACCCGCCGCTCCAATGCGGTGAAGTGCGTCGTCACCCCGGCCCCCCGGTTCAGCTGGATCGCCGAGCCGTCCGAGAGATTGAGTTGCTCGATCGGCGCGAGGAGCCGCGCCGACGGCAAGATCACCGGGGACGTGGCGGGCGCCGGCGGGCGGAACCAAAGGACCAACGCCGCCGCAAGGGCCAGCATCGCACCGCCCCAGACACCCCAGCGCCGCGATGTTTGCCGACCGAACCGATCCGGAGAAAGCAGATCCGGGTCCGGCATCGACCTGAACGAGGCATGCAATCCCGCCAGGCGATCGATTTCGCCCCAGGCCCAGCGCGTTTCAGCCCAGGCGGCGCCGTTCAACGCCGACGCCGCCAGCCACGCGCAAAATTCATCCTGCTCCGCCGCGCTCAAGCCCCGGTCGTGACGGAGGACCCAATCGGCGGCCTCACGGGCGGCGTCCTCAGAAAAATGATGGGAGTGGGTCATACGTCAGTCGTCCGACCGCCGTATCCGTGGCGGCGAAAAAAGGCGATGCACTTCTGCAGACCGATGCTGCCTTGCGATTCCACCGTGTTTTCGGAGAGGCCAAGCTGCAGCGCCACCTCCTTCTGGGACAGCCCGTAGATCTTGCGCAGAGTCACGATCTGGCGGCAGCGCACGGGCAGCGATTGAATCGCCCGGACCAGAATCTGGATTTCCTCCGCGGTCGCGACGTTCTCAAAGGTCGTCGGCGCGTCGTCGAGCAGCATGTCGATTGTCACCCCGTCGCACTTCAGCTCGTGCCGCGAATGCCGGAGTTCGTTGAGCGCGAGATTGCGCGCCGTGACGAAGAGGAAGCCACGCGGCGAGGCAATGCCGCCTCGGCGTTTCGCCTCGAGGAGACGGGCGAACGACTCCTGCACGATGTCGTCGAGATCATGCAGATCCGGGAACCGTCGGCCGAGCCAACCACGCAAGGCCATTTCATGCGGCTGCACCTCGTCAGTGAACCAGCGAAACAGCTCTGAGTCCGGAGGGGGCATCGTTCGAGTTTGTAGGTAATCCAGCACTTGAGACACCCCAGCCGGACCTTTCCGGGTAAAGACAAGCACTGGCGTCGCATGGCAGATTATTATGCTATGGAAATCAACGTTATGTGAATTAGGCGTCCGTTGGCCCGATGGCCCATCCTCACCCCGGCTCGCCGCGCCCCCCCCTTTGAGCGGAAGCATTTCGGACCACCCAAAAGTCCGACCCGGTGTCTCCAATCCCACCCTTTCTGGGCCAATTCCGCCCGCAACACCTGGCGCGATGGTCGCGCCGTGAGGAGTGCCCCTGAGCTTCTTTATTCGTCGGCTGGGGCCGAAAACGTCCGGTGGCTGAAACGTTCTCCCAGCCAGCCTCGGCTGGACGCCAATGTGTCCGCCGGCTGGGACCTACCCCCACAGATCCACCGCTGACGATGCGCCGGGCCTCCTCACGAAGGAGCACGCGGTGCCTCGGGTACCCACTGCGATCGCCGAGCCGGCCGGCGGTGCGCTCGCCTTGGCCGCCGAGCGACGCCGCCTCCCTCTCCGCTTCGAGCCCTTCCTGCAGGAGCGCTTGCATCAGCTTTTTTCGCGTGTCGTCCGCGCTGGGGTCACGCCGCAGGGCTTGGTTCGTGACGTTCATCGGCTGATCGTTTCGCTGCGGACGGTTCCGGTTTTTCTTTCGTTCGTGGTTTTTGGCTGCAGCACCCAACCGCCATCCCTGATCCGTCTTTTTGCTAAACTTTCCGGACACTATCGCGGCCGACCCACCCCAAAAACAACGACGCCGCAGCCCCCACGGAAACCGGAAACAGGTTCAGGGTAAAATCCTCCTTCAGCGTTCAACCGCCCCTGGCGGCCCGCCCCACAATCCGATGCGGCGGAAATCCCGCGCCCCCCGCGGGCCTACATTCCTCGGTCCCGCCGCGACGGTTGCGCCCACGGCTTCAGCGTCGGCAACAACTCTTTCAGCGCACCGCTCACCGGCGACGAAAACAAATAGTTCGCCGCCTCCACCTTTTTCCCGCGCGCACACAGCCCCGCGTAGACGTGCAGCTCGAACTGCAGCTGCAACGCCGCGCGCTGCTCCGCCATCCCGAGCGCCGCCATCAAAAACATCAGCGCCTCGATCGTCGAAAACCGGTCGTCCGCCGCCTGCGACCGCAACCAGTAGCGGCTCTCCCCCGCCATCGGCAGACTCACCCGCCGCCCCCACGACTCCACCCCCCGCAACATCCCCGTCGACTGGATCCACGTCCCGTCGAGCAGCAGCACCTGCAGGCCCGCCGGCGGCTCGCTCACCGGCAGCGCCTCGCCCGTCGGATGCAAAATCCACAGCGCCCGCCCCGGTTGCAGGATCTCCTCGCGCACCAGCGTATGCTCCTTGCGATAGACCCGCAGCCCCGTGTTCGCCACCACGCGGTGGATCAGATGCCCCGTGCTGCTCGGCCGCCACGCCTCCATGTGGTGCATCAGCACGTCCACCTTGAGCGGACTCGCGATCACGCGGTGCGCCTCGCACACGCACCACCGCGGCGGCAGCCGGCACAGTTCGCACCGGGGGGTTTTTCGAAAGACGACGCTTCGGGCCATAATCGCAAAAAACGTCCGCCGCCTACGACGCCCCCCCGACCTCCGCGGGCAGTTTCAACACCCGCCGGCACAACTCGCTGCCGCGCGCAAACGTCCGGCAGGTCTGCGGCCGCTGGTCATAGATCGTGCACAGCCGCGTCTCCGGATCGAGCGCCACACAGGCCCCGTCCCCGTGCTGGTCCATGCAGCGCACACCGCTGTGTTCGACCACATACTCCTCCGGCACATGGTCGTCGCCGGGCAACAGCTCCACCAACAGGTGGCAGCACACGCCGCAACCGGCACAGGGAGGAACAACGGGAGGAAACAGGGACATCGGGGCGACGACATAGGCAC
>CAJAYO010000102.1 GCA_903948415.1 uncultured Opitutia bacterium
AGCTTCCTCGACAACCGCCTCAAACTCGTCGGCGGCCTCCGCGCCGAACAGACCAACCTCGACGGCGCAGGCCCCCTCAACGACCCCACCCGCAACTACCAGCGCGACGCCGCCGGCAAGATTCTCCTCGGCGCCAACGGCCGCCCGCTCCCGATCACCGCCGACGCCCTCGCCTCCGCCCAGCTCACCCGCGTCTTCCGCGGCACCCACGCCAAAAAAGAATACCTCACCGTCTTCCCCAGCCTCAACGCCAGCTACGCCCTCCGCGAAAACCTCACCGCCCGCGCCGCCTCCTACCACTCCATCGGCCGCCCCAATTTCGACCTCTACACCGGCGGCGTCACCCTCCCCGACACCGAGTCGCCCGCCTCCCCCACCAACGTCACCACCGTCGCCAACATCGGCATCAAACCGTGGTTCGCCCGCACCACCATGGTCCGCCTCGAATATTATTTCCCCGGCGTCGGGGTCCTCTCCGCCGGCGCCTTCCGCCGCGACTTCGAAAACTTCTTCGCCCAAAGCAACGCCGCCCCCACCCCCGAATTCCTCGCCCTCTACGGCCTCGATCCCGCCGTCTACGGCAAATACGACGTCGCCACCCAGTACAACCTCGCCACCTCCACCCGCGTCGAGGGCTTCGACCTCAACTACAAGCAGGCCCTCACCTTTCTCCCCCACTGGGCCCGCGGCCTCCAGGTCTTCGGCAACCTCAGCCGCCAACGCGTCACCGGCGCCGCCGCCGACTTCTTCTCCGGCTACCAGCCCCACGGCGCCAACTGGGGCGTCAGTCTCACCCGCGCCCGCTACAACCTCCGCGTGAATTTCAACTACCAGGGCCAGCGCCGCCAGGGCCCGGTCACCGCCACCGGCACCGACCGCATCGGCCCCGCCATCTACACTTGGCGCGACGACCGCCTCTATATCGACGTCCTCGGCGAGCTTTCCCTCCACCGCCACCTCGCCTTCTTTTTCAACCTCCGCAACGTAAACGACCAGACCGAGCGCCTCGTCATCTACGGCCCCCAGACCCCCGCCAGCGCCCGCTTCCGCCAATCCACCGACTTCGGCGCCCTCTGGACTTTCGGCGTCAAGGGCTCCTTCTGACCGAGTAGGGCGGTCTTCAGTCCGCTCTTCGGCTCGCAAAATCAATCCGCCACGGATTCCCCAAATTTCACGAATCCATCTTCACCACTCCTGCCTTTATCCGTTCCCTCCGTCCCATCCGTGGTTAAAAATTCCTCCCCCATGCGCCCATTCGTCGTCCGCGCCACCGCCCTCCTCGCCCTCGCGTCCGCCCCCGCTGCGACGCCCGCCACCGCTGCCGCCGCCCCCGCCCGCCCCAACATCGTCGTCATCCTCGCCGACGACATGGGCTTTTCCGACCTCGGCGCCTACGGCTCCGAGATCCCCACGCCCCATCTCGACGCCCTCGCCCGGGGCGGCCTGCGCTTCACCCAATTCTACAACACCGCCCGCTGCTCCCCCACCCGCGCCGCCCTCCTCACCGGCCTGCATCCGCACCAGGCCGGCATGGGCACCCTCGCCGAAGACCCCGGCAAGCAAGCCCCCGCCCACGCCGCCCCCGGCTACCGCGAGGTCCTCGGCCGCGACTCCGTCACCCTCGCCGAAGTCCTCCGCCCCGCCGGCTACCACACCTACATGGCCGGCAAATGGCACCTCGGCTACCACGGCCAGGACAAGTGGCCCCTCGCCCGCGGCTTCGACCGTTTCTACGGGCTCATCTCCGGCGCGAGTTCCTTCCACGCGCCCACGGCGCCCCGCGGCCTCACCCTCGATGACACGCCGCTCCCCCCGCCCGCGCAAAAGGACTATTACATCACCGACGCCTTCACGGACCACGCGATCCAGTTCCTCGGCGGGCATCCGCGCGCGCAGCCGTTCTTCCTCTACCTCGCCTTCACCGCGCCGCACTGGCCTCTGCACGCGCGCGATGAGGATATCCAGAAATTCACCGGCCGCTACCGCGGCGGTTGGGACCAGCTCCGCGAGCAGCGCTTCGCCCGCCAGCGTGAGCTCGGCATCGTGCCGGCTCACGCGCAGCTCTCCCCGCGTGACGACGGTGCGCGCGCTTGGGATACCCTCAAGCCCGAGGAACACGCGGAGCTCGACTATCGCATGGCCGTCTACGCGGCCCAGGTCCACCGCATGGATCACAATGTCGGCCGCCTGGTCGCGCATCTGCGCGAGCGCGGGCAGCTCGAAAACACGCTCATCCTTTTCCTCTCCGACAACGGCGGCTGCGCCGAACCCTACACCGATCTCGGTGGCGGCGCGTTCTCGGCCGTGAACCAACCCGCCGCCGCGGGCTCGGGCGGGCGCGCCGCGGGCACCGGCGGCTCCTCCTACGGCACCGGCTGGGCCAACGCCTCCAACACCCCGTTCCGCCGCTACAAGGCCCGCCTGCACCAGGGCGGCATCGCCACGCCCCTCATCGTCCACTGGCCCGCCGGCCTGAAGACCAAACCCGGCAGCCTCACCCCCCACGTCGGCTACCTCACCGATTTCATGCCCACGTTACTCGATGTCTCGGGCGCCACCTATCCGCGCACCGTCGCCGGCCAGCCCATCCAGCCTTTCGTCGGCCGCAGCTTCGCCCCGCTCCTCCGCGGCGCCGAGCTCCCCGCCGACCGCTGGCTCTACTGGGAACAATACGACAACAAGGCCGTCCGCCACGGCGCCTGGAAAGCCGTGCAACCCGCCGAGAAAAATTCCCCGTGGGAACTCTACGACCTCGCCACCGACCCCACCGAACTCCGCGATCACGCCGCCGCCCAACCCGCCCGTCTCCGCGAACTCACCACCGCCTGGGACACGTGGGCCACCACCCACCGCGTGCTCCCCAAGACCGTCAAGTAGGGCCGGGTCTCCGACCCGCCTTCCCTACCGCCCTCGCCTCCCCTCAAATTATCCCACCCCGGATCATCGCCGCCCCGCTCCCGCCTGTATCCGTTCCCTCCGCGCAATCCGTCGTCAACTAGTCCTTCCTCATGCGCCCTCGCCCTCTCGCCCTCCCCCCTCTTTCCCTCGCGCTCTCCCTCCTCGCTCTCGCCCTCGCCACCCCGCGCCCGCACGCCGCCGCCGCCGCGCCCGCGCAAACCCCGCCGCGCCCCAACATCCTC
>CAJAYO010000103.1 GCA_903948415.1 uncultured Opitutia bacterium
ATTCCTGGCCCAGAGGGCACGGAGCCCAGCCTGCAAAGGACACAGAGCGGACAAGGTGTTTGATTCCGTGTCCTCGGTTTGGACCTCTGTGCGCTCTGTGAAAAAGGAATTTCTTGAGGAAAGTGTGATTGATGCGGGTTAGGCGAGGCAGGCGAGGGCTTCGCGCGGGGTGAGCACGGCGACGCCAGCGCGGCGGGCCGGCGGGTAGTGCTTCAGGTTACCGGTGACGAGCACACGGTCGGGCGTGGCCAGGGCGACGGCGAGGAAGACCTCATCGTGAGGATCGGGCAGGGTGGGCACCGTGGTCGCGGCCTGGGTGTGCCAGGCGAGGTCGAACCGTGCGAGGAGCTCGGCTTGCACGGGGCGGGAAAAGCGGAAGCGCGGTCGGGCGAGGGCTTCGCGATACTCGATGAGCAACGGGTAATCCCACGCGGCGGCAAACTGGCCGTCGGCGAGGGCTTGGAACACGAGATCGCAGGTGCCGCCGCGGGTGAGGGCGGCGGAGACGAGGACGTTGGTATCGAGCACCCAGCGCGGTTTCATGCGGCGGGCTTGCGGGTCGATTGAGCGGGCTTGGCGGCCGGGGACGGTCGGGCGGCGCGAGTGGCGGCGATCTCGGCATCAATGGCGGCCAAGTCGAGAGCAGCGGTGCCGGCGCGGAGGGCTTCGGCTTGTGCGGCGGCGAGGGCTTGGCGGAGGCGGAGGCCGCGCAGGGTGTCGATATCGGCTTCGATGCCGAGGGGGGAGGCGGCGACGAGGTAGGCGGTGGGCTGGCCGTTGACGGTGATGATCTGGGGGCCGAATTTTTTGACGCGAGCGAGAACGCGGGCGGGTTGCTTGGAAAGTTCCCGGGTGGTGATGAAGGCGATGCTCATAGGGCAAGTTGTCCGACGATTGTCCGGCAGAGTCAATCGGTGGGTGATTTGCCGGCAAACCCAGCGGCGGCCCCGGCGGGGGCGAGGGTCGTGGTGTTTCAGCGGCGCGTGAAGTCGGGCGGCTCAAGGAGGTAAATGGCCGGGGCGTTGGGGCGGCGGCGGAGGCGGCGCTCGCGGCGTGAAGGGCGGTTCTCCCACCGGCGAACCGCGCGTTCGCCGATTTTGCCTCGGCGGTGTCCCCTGCGAGGATTGACGCGCACAGCTGCCCCCGTGGCGCGACCCGGATGAGGCGTGACACGGTGGCGGGGAGCGCCAGCGAGCCGACGCGCGACTCCGCTTGGCGGCGCTCACCGCTCCGGCGCCTGGCGGGTTTCGTTTCTGCGGGGGGCATCGCACCCCCATGAGGCCGGGGCGCGGCGGGTCGGCGGTGGCTGGTTTTGGGCGGGAGATTTGAGCCTCAACTTGAGCAAACCGATTTCACCGAGGGCAAGGCGCCCAACCCACCGAGCGCACCGAGCGGACAAGGGGTTTGGCTGCGGGACCTCGGTTCGAAACTCGGTGCGCTCGGGGCGAACCGGGCGATGCGGGCGATGCGGGCGATGCGGGCGATGCGGGCGATGCGGGCGATGCGGGCGATGCGGGCGAGCCTGCACATCGACGGTTGGAAAACCGCCGCTCCGTTACGGGAGCTCGGAGATTTCGAGGCGGGCGCGCCCGGCGGGGGCCCTGGCCGGCGGTCCGGGCCGCGGCGTTTGATCCCAGGCATTGATGGCGGTGCGCAGGCGTTGACCCAACCTGAGACCCCGGATGGCCGTGCGAAGGGCGGCGACGTCCATGATCAATCGGAGCGCCGTTTAGGGGGAGAGGGCGGCGCGCGGCTCCGGGCGAACGGGGTGGTGGGCCGGCGCAGTTTCGCCGGCGAAGGTCCGCGGTGAGGGGTTCACGCGACAATCCGCACCCGGCTGCAGCCGCCGGATTCTTTGGTCACGTTGATTTGGGCGGCGATGCGTTCCTGCATCGCGGGGACGTGGGAGATGACGCCGATGGTTTTGCCGCCGGCCTGAAGATTCTCCAACGCGGACATGGCGATTTCCAACGTGTCGGCATCCAGGGAGCCGAAGCCTTCGTCGATGAACAAGGACTCGATGGTCGTGCGCCCACTGGCCAACTCGGAAAGGCCGAGGGCCAGGGCGAGACTGACGAGAAAACTTTCGCCGCCGGAGAGACTCCGCATCGGCCGCGCGGCGTCCGCCTGGTAGTGGTCGACAATCTCCAGTTCCAAATCGCCGGCCTCACCGTCCGCGGCGCGGCGGATGGAGTAACGGCGATTGAGCTGCACCAGATGGCGGTTCGCCAGGACGGTGAGCCGCTCCAGCGTGAGGCCCTGCGCGAAGCGGGCGAAGACCGAGCCGTCGGCCGAGCCGATCAAGGCGCGCAGCTTGTCCCAGCGCGCATAGTCGCGGTGCGCGGCTGCGATTTGGTCCGCGAAGGCGGCCTGCCGGACGCGTTGCTCCGTGTCCGCACTCAAAATCGCCCGCACCTCGCCGACCGAACTCAGCCGGGTGGTGCGCTCGGCCTCGTGGGCTCCGTGCTCGGTTTGCAGCGCCGCCACATTCGGCGCATCCTGGCCGGCGGTCTCTGGCAGGAGGGCGCGCTGCTTCGCCAGACCTGCGGCCTGGGTTTCAAGGGTGATGCGCTGCGTCTGCAAACGATCCCGGAGGGCGGCGTGGGCCCGGGCGCTCGCCTCGGCCAGGAGCGCGCTGCGCACGGCGGCTTCGTCGGCGAAACCGGCCGCGAGCGCGGCGAGGGCGAGCTGGGCGGCGAGGGTCTGGCGCTCGGTGGTGCGCGTGGTGACGGCGGCGGTGAGACGATTCCGTTCCTGCAG
>CAJAYO010000104.1 GCA_903948415.1 uncultured Opitutia bacterium
ATCGTCTGGAGCTTGCGGCCGACGGCGAGGGCTTCGCGGCGGAGGGCGAGGAATTGCTCGACGATTTCGCCGGCAGTGAGGTTGCGCTCGAAACCGGTTTTGGTGGTGGCGCAGAAATCGCAGCCCATGGCGCAGCCGACCTGGGAGGAGAGGCAGCCGGCGGCGCGGTCGGGGCGGAAATCGGGCATGAGCACGGACTCGACCGTGCGGCCGTCGGCGAGCCGGAGGAGGAGTTTTGTGGTGCCGTCGGCGGCGACCTGGCGGGCGGCGAGGGTGGAGGGGGCGGGGGCGGAAGAGCTGAGCGCGGAGAGCGCAGAGCGAAGAGGTGGAGCCGGCGGCGGGCGGAGGGCGGGAGGGGAGAGCGTGCGGAGTTTTTCGGCGAGGCCGGCGGGGAGGCGGAGGTGTTGGGCGGGCGCGGAATCGGGGCCTAAAGCCCCTCCCTCATCAGGGGCGGGCGCGGCGCCGCCGGTGGCGTAGAAGGCCCGGAGCACGCGGGCGGCATGCGAGGGTTTGTAGCCCCAGGCCGCGAGCTGGTGTTCGAGGTCGGCGAGGCTGAAGTGGGCGAGGGCGGCGTGCACGCGGGGAGTCACGCAGGGCGGAGGGGGAATGCCAAGCGCGCCGCGCTTGTCACCGGGGCGGTGGGGCGGCCAGCGTCGGCGCATGAAAAACATCGGCGGCAAAGTGATTTTTTTCGTGGTGGGGGTGTGGCTGGTGGCGCAGGGCCGGGCGGCCGAGGCGGGGCTGGTGACGCGGGAGTGGACGGTGGATGGGGTGGTGCGGAAGGCGCTGGTGCGCGTGCCGGCGAACGCGGCGGGGACGGCGGCGCCGGTGGTGTTCGCGTTTCATGGGCATGGGGGAACGATGACGCAGGCCGCGCGCTCGTTCGGGATGCACACGCGGTGGCCGGAGGCGATCGTGGTCTATCTGCAGGGTTTGCCCACGGCGGGGATGACCGATCCGCAAGGGAAATTGCCCGGCTGGCAGAAGGCGCCGGGCGATTACGCGGATCGCGATCTCAGGTTTTTCGACGCGGTGTTCGCGACGTTGAAGGCGGAGTCCAAGGTCGATGGGCGGCGGGTGTTCGCGACGGGGCATTCGAACGGCGGGCAGTTCACCTATCTGCTGTGGGCGATGCGCGGGGACGTGTTTGCGGCGATGGCGCCGTCGGCGGCGGCCCCGGGTTTGGGGTGGTATGAACGGTTGCGGCCGAAGCCGGCATTGCATGTGGCGGGCACGAACGACGAGTTGGTGAAGTTCGCGGTGCAGGAGCGGGCGATGAAGGTGGTGCGCACACTCAACGGGTGCGCGGCGGAGGGCACGGCGTGGGCGCAGGCCGGGCCGATCACGGGCACGCTGTATCCGTCGCAGACGGGCACGCCGCTGGTCGCGCTGATCTACCCGGGGACGCACAAATATCCGGCGGAGGCGCCGGCGCTGATCGTGAAGTTTTTCCAGGAGCAGACGGCGGGGAAGTGAGGGCGGGTGGGCGGGAGCGGGATTGGGTGGGGCGGTGGGGCGGGGCGGTGGCCCAGCGTCCGGTTTGGGTCTGACGGCGGTGCGAAACCGCCGCGGCGTTTGAATTGAGAAAACGCGCTTCCCTCGCGCGGTGGGAGCGGGCAAGGTGCGGGCGATGAAACCCCGCGCCCTCGCTCTCACGTTCTCCCTTTATCTCGCGGCCGCCCTGGGCGGTACCGCGGCCGAGCCGAAGCTCGCGCCCCTGTTCAACGGCAAGGATCTCACGAATTTCAAGGCCGAGGGGGCCGCGGAATTCTGGCGCATCGAAAACGGCGTGCTCATCTGCGAAAACAACGCGGCGAAGAAGGAGCACTACCTCTGGACGCAAAAGGAGTATGGCGATTTCGTGATGGAGTTCGAGGCGCGCTGGAAGGCCACGACGGACCGGGGCGTCGACACGGGGATCGAGATGCGGAAGCCGAAGATCCAATTGCAGCTCGGCGTTTCCGGCAGCCTGCGGGTGGACATGACGGGATCGTTCTACACGGGCGGCAAGCCGGCCTATCCCGAGATCGGGCAGGCCAAGGATGCGAAGAAACTCATGAAAGCCGAAGGCGAGTGGAACACGTTTCGCGTGCAGGCGAAGGGCAACACGTTCACGTGCTGGATCAATGGCACGAAGGCGTCGGAATATACCGATGCGAAATTCTCCGGCGCGGCCCCGATCGGACTGCAACTGCACGGCGGGGTTGTGATGAAGGCCGAGTATCGGAATGTGAAGATCGCGGAGCTGTGAGGCGCGCGACCTGAATTTTTTATGCCGACCGGCGTCCTCGAAGGAGGGCGCCGGTTTTTTTGTGACGCAGGTGGGGCGGCGTGGGCCGGCCCCGCCCTACTTCATGATGCTATAGAGATTCGCGCTGTCGTCGGTCCAAAGGGCGGCTTTGCGGGCGTCATTTTTGGGCTCGTCGGTGGCGGCGTAGATGTCGGATTTTTCGAGGAAGGCTTTGTTTTTCGTGAGCAACATCCAGGTCGTGTCGTAGTAATACCAGCTCTCGGTGTAGTCGTCGGAGATGCAGGCGGTGCTGAGGCCGAATTCGGCGGCGAGGCGTTCGACGACGGGCTGGAGGTCGAGGTAGCGGTTCGAGATGTGCACGGCGATGACGCCGTTGGGCTTGAGGTGCTGCAGGTAGATCGCGAAGGCCTCTTTCGTCAGGAGGTGGACCGGAATCGCGTCGCTGCTGAAGGCGTCGAGCGCGAGGAGGTCGAGATTTTGGGGCTGGTTCCGGGCGAGCTCGTGCTCCATCTCGAGCCGGGCGTCGCCCATGATGACGTCGAGTTTGGCCGGGCATTGCTCGAGGTAGGTGAAGGGACTGCGGGCGAGTTTTTCGACGGCGGGGTTGATTTCGTAGAGGCGGACGTAGTCGCCGGATTTGCCGTAGACGGCGAGCGAGCCGGTGCCGAGGCCGACGACGGCGAAGCGTTTGTTCGTCTGTTCGGGCAGATGGGCGAAGGCGAGGCCGATGCCGCTGTTGGGGCCGTAGTAGGAAGTGGCGACGAAGCTGCGGTCGGTGCCGACGAACTGGAGGCCGTGGGTGGTCGCGCCGTGCATGAGGAGATGGTAGTGTTCGTCGGGATTCTCGGGCGAGTAGTCGAAGACTTTGAGGGTGCCGTAGAAGTTGCGGGAGGAACGGATCACGGAGGTCGATTCCTTGCTGCGCATCTGTTCGAAGAGCTGGTAGCCGAGGCCGCCGGCGAGGAGGACGACGACGAGGCCGAGGGAGAGACGCCATTCGGCGACGATGCGGCGGCGCTTCAGATCGAGGGCGCAGGCGAGAAACACGGCGAGGGCGGCGGCGATTTTCCACGCGTGGACCTTGTAGAACGTCATCAGCTCCGGGCCGACGCCGGCGCTGCCGTCGAAGGTGGCTTCGAGGGCGGGGACGGCGACGGTGGCGAGCATGGCGCCGGCGGCGGCGCCGAGGACGAGGGTGCGGCTGCGGTGGCGGAAGCAGACGACGGCGAAGACGACGGCGAGGACGGCGAGGCCGACCTGGAGTTCGCGGTATTCGTTGAAGACGGCGGGGGCGACGACGGCGACGAGGAGGCCGCCGAGGGCGCCGCCGGCGGAGATGAAGAGAAAGTAGGACGTCAGGTAGCGCGGGGCGGGCTTAAGTCGGTAGAGTTCGCCGTGGCAGATCATGCAGACGACGAAGAGCGTGCCGGTGTAGCCGGCGATCTGGAGTTTCATCGGCGCGTCGCTGCCGGCGTCGAGGAGGCGGACGAGGCAGGCGATGCCGACGATGAGGAGGGCGGAAAAAATGCCGCGGTGATACCAGCGGGCGTGGTCGAAGCAGACGACGAAGGTCAGCAGGTAGAGGGCGAGGGGCAGAACCCAGAGAAACGGAATGACGGCGACCTCCTGGCAGAGCTTGTTGGTGATGGCGAGGAGGAGGACGGAGGCGAGGGCGGGGAGGGCGATCCAGAGGAGTTTGTCGGAGAGCGGGGCGTTGGGGGTGGCGGCTGGGGTGTGGAGCGTCGGATCCGCGGAGTCGGCGGGGGTGGGGGCGGGGCGGTGTTGCCAGACGCGGAGGGCGCAGAAACCGCAGAGGAGGACGAAGACGCCGAGGCCGACGGACCACAGGACGGCCTGTTCCTGGCGGGAGAAGCGGACCTCGAAGAAGACGGGGTAGCTGAGCAGCGCGAGGAGCGAGCCGATGTTGGAGAGGGCGTAGAGGCGGTAGGGCGAGACGCCGGGGTGGGTGACGCTGAACCACTGTTGCATCAGCGGCCCGGTGGCGGAGAGGACGAAGTAGGGCAGGCCGATGGTGACGGTGAGCAGGAGGAGGATTTGCCACGTGGGATCGCCGGTGACGTGGGATTTCCAGCTGTCGTTGGGGGTGATCGGCAGGAGCGCGAGGGAGAGCAGCAGGAGGCCGAAGTGGAGGACGGCCTGACCGCGGGGCTTCAGGAGGGTGGAGGAAAAGTGGGCGTAGGCGTAGCCGCCGAGGAGGAGGGTTTGGAAAAACAGGAGGCAGGTCGTCCAGACGCCGGGGCTCCCGCCGAACCAGGGGAGGATGTATTTGCCGATGAGCGGCTGGACTTGGAAGAGGAGGAACGCACCGGTGAAAATGCTGAGGGCGAAGGGGAGCATGAAGGTGGAGGGTGGGGAGGCTCGGCGATGGCGCGCGACTTCGTTACGGAGGCGCGCGCGACGGAGCGAGACCCAAAACGCGGGAACTCCGCCAGACGCGCGGGCCGGGCGGTTGGTTCGGGGAAAATGCGCGCGCGGTCGTGGAGGCGGGGGCGCGGCGTTCGAGCCGGGGGCGGCATCGATCCGCGCCGGATTGCGCGGTCAGCGGTCCGCGGTTCCGACCGTCTGCCGGCGCGATTATCCGCCTTCGCCAAGGCGGTCGCGACCGGGAGGGTTGTGGTCCCGATGCCATCGGCCCGACCGCGTTTTCCTTTGCGGGGTGCTTTCGTCGTGCTGGGCGCGTGGCTGGCGGTGGGCTTTGCGCCGGAGACGGCGGGGGCGGCACCGCGACGGTTTGGGGTGACGGAGGAGGGTGCGGTGGCGGACGGGCAGACGCTCAACACGGTCGCGATCCAGACGGCAGTCGACCGGGCGGAGTCGTCGGGGCGGGGAGTCGTGGAAATCCCGGCGGGCACGTTGCTCAGCGGGTCGATTTTTTTGAAACGGGGCGTCGAACTTTGGCTGGCGGAGGGAGCGGTGCGGCTCGGTTCGACGAACATCGAGGATGACCCGAAGCGCGAGACGCGGAGCGAGGGGCATTTTGAGCCGGGGCGGATGGCGCTCGTCAACGCGCCGGGGCTCACGCGGGTGCGCATCGGCGGGAAGGGCACGATCAACGGCAACGGCGTGCCGTCGTGGCAGGCGCCCTGGGCTCGGCGGAAGGAGAACCCGAAGTGCACCCATCTCGAGGTCGAGCGGCCGCGCCTGCTGTTCGTCGACAACGGCCGGGAGGGGCGGATCGAGGGGTTGGCGTTGCAGGACGCGGGCTTTTGGACGCTCCCCATTGATCACAGTCGCGATGCGCTCATCGAGGGTCGGCGGATCGCGCTGCCGAGCGCGGTGAACGGGCTGCGCGGTCCGAGCACCGACGGGATCGATGGGGGCAGCTGCGAGAACGTGACCATCCGGCGCTGCGCCATGGCGACGCAGGACGACACGATCGCGCTCGAGGGGAGCAAGGGGCCGTTGGCGGACCAAGACCGCGCGAGCCCGCCGGTGGAGAACATCACGGTGGAGGATTGTGAATACGGCGACGGC
>CAJAYO010000105.1 GCA_903948415.1 uncultured Opitutia bacterium
CCCTCCCCCCCTGAACCGCCGCTCCTTCCTCCACACTTCCGCCGCCACCGCCGCCCTCGCCGCCGCGCCGTTCTCGCTCCGCGCTGCCGAAAAATCCGGCGGCAAGAAATTCCGCACCGTCCTCATCGGCTGCGGGTGGTGGGGCAACAACATCCTCCGGGAGGCCCTCGCCAGCGGCTCCTGCGAACTCGTCGCGTTGTGCGATGTGGACTCGCGCCAATTCGAGCCGACGATGAAAAACGGCGCGGCCGGCAGCGGCGCCACGCCGAAGCGCTTCAAAGACTACCGCGAATGTCTCGCCGAGATGAAGCCCGACATCGCCATCATCGGCACGCCCGACCACTGGCACGCCCTTCCGATGATTGCCGCCGTGAAGGCCGGCGCCCACGTCTACGTCGAGAAACCCATCTCGCACACCGTCGCCGAAGGCCGCGCCATGGTGAACGCCGCCCGCGCCACCGGCCGTGTCGTCCAGGTCGGCACGCACCGCCGCATCGCGCCGCACAACCTCAGCGGCCGCGAATTTATCCGCTCCGGCAAGCTCGGCGAAATCGGCATGGTGCGCTGCTTCGTCAACTACGCGGGCGGCCCCGAGAAACCGATCCCCACCGTCGAGATCCCGAAGGAACTCGATTGGGACATGTGGTGCGGTCCCGCCCCGCTGCGGCCGTTCAACGGCGGCGATCCCCGCGATCCGTCCAAGGGCGCCGGCAACCGCGGCATCCACCCGCGCGGTTTCCGCAACTACCTCGACTACGCCAACGGCACGCTCGGCGATTGGGGCATTCACTGGCTCGACCAGGTCCTTTGGGTCACCGGCGAAAAATATCCCAAGCGCATCTATTCCGCCGGCGGCCGCCCGATCGCCGGTCCCGCCGTGTTGACCGCGCACGAACAGACCACCGACGCCCCCGACCATCAGCTCGCCACCTTCAGCTTCGACACGTTCGACGTGCAGTGGGAACACCGCCGCTTCGGCAACAACCACACCGACAAAGGTGAAAACGTCGGCTGCTATTTCTACGGCACCAAGGGCATTTTCCATATGGGGTGGCAGAAGGGCTGGACATTTTATCCCTCCGACGCGAAGCAGCCCCCGATCACGGAAGCCGCCGTGCTCAACCAACCCGACTCGCAAAACATCCGCGAACTCTGGGCCGATTTCCTCCACGCCATCCGCACCGGCACGAAGCCCGTGAGCGACATCGGCGAGGTCCAGCTCGCCACCAACATGGCGCTCCTCGGCATGCTCTCCCTGAAACTCGGCCGCAGCATCGAGTGGGACGGCGAACGCGAAACCATCCCCAACGATCTCGCCGCCAACCAACTCCTCCGCCGCCCCTATCGCAAGGGCTGGGATTATCCGACCGCCTGAGCCGCCCGCCGCCTCTCCCGCGGCACCGCCCTCCCGACAAAACTCTTGCCGCTCCCCCGCCCCCCGACCACGGTCCGCACATGGCCACGCAGGAAATCTACCTCCGCAACGCGACCGACACCGAAGCCCGGGGACCCTTTAATCTCGAGCAGCTCACGTCCCTCGCCGATGCCGGCCAGGTCTCCGCTGAAACGCTGGTCTACGACGCCTCCGCCGAGCAGTGGCTCGCGCTCGGCACCAACGCCGAACTCATGGCCGCCGTGTTCCCCGAGAAACGCAAACTCGCGCTCAAGGCCAAGGAAATCAAGACGCTCAACAAGACCGACGAGAACGCCAAAGCCATCACGGTCGACGACATGCTCGCCGCCGCCGAGGGCCGTACCGACGATACGGCGGACAAGAGGGACCCGGAAATTGCGATGATGCGGGCCGCCAAGGTCGGCATGTGGTCGGTGGTGGCCGCCCTCGCGATCAGCGCCGTCGGCGCCATCCTGCCGAACACGGACGCGATCCTTTCGGGGGAGCCTGGCCGGATTTTCGCCCAGCCGATCATCCTCCTCGGCGTCCTCGATGTCGGCCTCGCCATCATGCTCGGCCTCGGCATGGTCAGCCTCTACCCCTTCGTCCGCTTCCGCGCCGCCCTCGGCCTCGGGTTCCTCGGCTTCATCTTTTTCGCCCAGGGTCTCGCGCTGCCCACCACGCTGCTCGCGGTCGGCGCCGCCGGGCTCTATCTCTGCACCATATTTGTCAGCATGTTCCCGGTCCTCCTTTCCGCGGGCGCCGCCATCGGCGGCTTTGGCGCCTTGAGCTGGTATCTGCTCTCCCACTAACGCCGTGTCGCACGCCGGTCCTCCCGCCCCCTCGCTCACCGCGCGGATCGCCGGTTTGAGCCATCACGTCACCCACGTCTGGAAAAAGGAAATCTGGGCGCCCGCGCACCTGAAGGACACTTCCCCGCGCGGCTGGTTCTACGCCAGCCTGCGCGTGATTTCGATCACGTGGACGGTCTTTTTCGAAACCAAAGTCCCGAGCCGCGCCGCGGCGCTCAGCTTCAGTTCCCTCCTCAGTCTCGGCCCGCTCATCGCCATCGCGGTCCTCGTCGGCGGCTTCATTCTCGGCAAGAACGACGATCCTAATCTCGTCGCCAACCACGTCGGCTCCCTCCTCGAACAGGTCGCGCCGCAGCTCCGCTCCCTTCAGGCGGCGAAGGACGCCAACGTTTCCGTCGGCGAGGCCGTGAACCCCCAGCTCGTGTCGATGCTCAACGGCTTCATCACCAGCGCGCGCTCGGGCTACGGAGGCGTCTTCGGCGCGCTCTCGCTCGTGTTCATCGTGCTCCTCATGTTCAAGGCCGTCGAGGATGCCTTTAACGACATTTGGGGCATCCGCCTCGGCCGCTCGCTGCTCATGCGCATCGTGTTTTATTGGACGATCCTCACCCTCGGCGCGGTCCTGTTTTTCGCCTCCGTCACGCTCGTCGGCGCCGGCGCCGCCGTAAACGTGTTCAACGAACCCCTCAGCCGGCTCCCCGGCGGCGCGGGCCTGATCACCGTGCTCCGCTGGTCGCTCCCCGCGTTTTCCCTCACCCTGCTGGTGGTGATGCTCACCCTCGTGTATCGGGTTATCCCCAACACCCACGTGTTTTGGCGCGCCGCGTTTGCCGGCGCCTTCGTCGTCGCCGCCCTCCTGATGCTCAATAATCTCGTGGCGTTCTTCTACGTCCGCCGCGTCGTCCAAACGCAGAATCTTTACGGGCAACTCGCCGTGCCGCTCGTGCTCATGCTGGGCCTCTACATCTTCTGGCTCTACATCCTCATCGGCGGCGTCATCAGCTACGCCGTCCAAAACGTCCACTTCCGCAACAGCCAGGCCGCGTGGGGCCAGCTCGCCGAGTCCATGCGCGAGCGCCTCTCGCTCGTCGTCCTCCTCACCATCGGCCGGCGCTTCCAGGACTGTCTGCCGCCGATCACCGCCTCCCAGCTGAGCGACCTCCTGAAGGTTCCGACCCAGATCCTCAACGAGTGCCTCAACCGGCTCGTCGAGATGAACCTGATCACCACACTTCGGCCGGCGCCCAACACCCCGGCCACCGAGCACCGCTACCAGCCCGCCCGCCCCCTGAGCCGGATCAACCTGTTCGATTTCAAAACGCTCGACGACAACTTCGGCGACGATCCCATCGGACAGTCCCTCGAACGCATCGACCCCATCCTCCATCACTACGACGACGCGCTCAACCGCATTGGCGAACAGCCGTTTTTCCAGAAAAGCCTTGAGGCGCTTTTCACCGAACACCCCTTCGACGAATCCCGCCCGCCCTTCACCCTCGGGCAAAAACGCTCCGGCTGAGCCCCGGGCGCCCACCCGGCCGCGCGCCGACTCGCCCCGCCCGATTTCCCGCTCGAATTCGCCCTTGCCACGCGTCCCCGGCGACCTAGCGTCCGACGTTTTCTCCCCATGATTACTTGGATTCAGAAATATTTTCAGCATCACTTCCGCGCCATCTTCGCGGTCCTGTTGGTGCTCATCATCGTTTCGTTCGTCTTCACCATCGGTGCCTCCCCGGGCCTTGGTGGCAGTGAGCGCCGTCACGTCGACCGGTATTTCTTCGGCTACAATCTGGGCCTGCAGCAGGACCAGAGCCGCCTGATGGGTGACGCCGGCCTCAGCGCTAACCTCCAGATGGGTGCCTTCGGCAATCTCGAAGCCGATCAGATCCAGAATTACGCCTTCCAGCGCGCCGCCACCCTTTTCCTCGCCGACCAGTGGCACATCCCGGCCGCCACCACCGCCGAAATCACCGACCAGATCAAGACCCTGCGCATGTTCGCGGGCCAGGACGGCCAGTTCGACCCGAAGGCCTACGCCACTTTCCGCGACAACCTCAAAACCAATCCCCGCGGCGTCAATGAGGCCGATATCGCCCGCGTCATCGGCGCCGACGTCCGGGCCGACAAGGTCAACAAACTCATCTCCGGCCCGGGCTACGTGCTCCCCGCCGACGTCAAGAGCCAGCTCGCCCGCGCCGATACCAACTGGACCATCGCCACCGCCGCGGCCGACTACGCGAGCTTCGCCCCCGTGCTCAAGCCCTCCGACGCCGACCTCACGAAATTTTTCGAGGAAGACGCGCCCCGCTATCAGATCCCGCCGCGCGTTGTGGCGACCTACGCCGATTTTTCCGCGCTCAACTACCTCTCCGCCGTCACCGTATCCGATACCGAGGTACGCGCCTACTACGATGCGAACCCCTCGCGTTTCCCGAAGGCCCCCGCAGTCAAGCCGGCCGATGACAAGACGCCGGCCAAATCCGACCCCGCCGCGGACTACGCCGCCGCCCGGCCGCAGGTCGAAGCCACGCTCAAGCTCCAACGCGCCCAGAAACTCGCCGCCAAGGCCGCCAGCGATCTCTCGCTCGCGATCTACGAAAACCGCGTCCCCGCCGCCGGCATCGATGCGTTCCTCGCCAAATTGAAGCTGACCGCGAAACCCCTCGCCCCGTTCACCCGCGAAGCCGGCCCCGCCGAGCTCGGAGGCTCCAGCGAAGTCGCGACCGAAGCCTTCAAGCTCCCGCGCGAAGACCGCTACTACTCCGAAGCCGTCAATGTTCCCGCCGGCGCCGTCGTCGTTTTCTGGAAGGAAACGCAGCCCGCCCGCAAACCTGCTTTCGCCGAGGTCCGCGACAGGGTCACGGCCGATTGGTCCGAAGGCGAAAAACGCCGCCGTTTTGTCGAACTCGGCAAGACCATCAAGGCCCAGCTTGAAACCCGCCTCAAAGCCGGCGACACCTTCGAGCAGGCGGCCACCGCCACCGCCGCGGGCGCTGGCGTGAAGATCGAAGCCAAGAGTCTTGCCGCCTTCACGCTCCGCAACCGGCCGCAGGACGCCGATTACACCGTGCTCGGCGCCCTGGACCGTCTCGAAAAAGCCCAGGTCTCGGACATGCTTGTCGCGCAGGACAAGGGCATTTTCGTCTACGCGATCGACAAGCAAGCCCCCGACCTTTCCGAGACGAACCCGCAATTTGCCGCCACGCGCGCGCAGATCGCGAGCTATACCGCGCGCATGAGCGCCGGCTCCTACATTTCCGAACTCGTCGAAATAGAACTGAAAAAATCCGAGCCCACGGCTCCGTAATCCCCCTCTCCGACGGCCGTCCGTCATCTCCCCTTGCGAAGCGCGTTGCCCCCAACGCGCTTCTTTTTTTGCCCACCCGCGACGCTCCGCCTCGCCCCATCGGCTGCCCCGTTCACCGCCCCCGCCTTGACCCGCTCCTCTCCGCCCCCCGCCGCTCACCACGATTCGGCTCGCCGCCGGGCCCCGAGCCGTCGTGAAATGCCCCCCGATGCCCCTCCACGCCTATGCCCCGCTGTCGACGCCCTGCCGCCTGTGCGGCGATGGCTTCGAACACCGGTCGGACGCGGGCGCCCCTGATCTCACCGCCTGCCCGACCTGTGGACAAACCGTGCGCCGACTCGGTATTCAGACCGTAAATTCCCCGAAACTTTCCGCCCCCCTTTCCGTCTCGCGGGCCAAACAAGCGGGCTTCACCGTCCTCCACCGCACCTCCGGCGGTGAGTTCGAAAAACAGTAACTTTCAAACCCCTCCCGTGTTCAACGTCAGCTGAGCTCCCTTTTCTTCCAAGTCATGTCACGCCACCTCGCCCGCGCTCTCTTCGCCCTCGCCTTCGCCGCCACTCTCGCGCCCGCTCGCGCCCAAACCGCCTACGTCCCGCCGACCGGCAAGCCGCTCGCCCTCGAGGAAGCCGTCGGCCTTGCGCTGAAGAAAAATTTCGACCTCCAGATTCAGACCCTGACGGCCGAGAACGCCAAGGAAACCGTCAAGGTCGCCGGCGCCGGCTTCGACCCGACGCTCACCGCCGCCGCCAGCCGCAGTGTCAACCAGGCCGCGTCCAACACCAGCCGCCTCGACGGCTCGCAGACCGAGGGCCCGCGCAACGACAGCACCTCCGTGCGCGTCGGCGTCACCCAACGCCTCGAGGCCACCAACGGCACCGTCGGTCTTTCCACCAACGTCACCCGCGGCGCCACCAACTCGACGAATGCCCTCGTCAATCCCAGCTTCGGCAACGGGATCACCGCCTCCCTGAGCCAACCCCTCCTGCGCAGCGTCGGCCGCGTCAGCGCCACCACCGCCCTGGAGCGCAGCAAGCTCGGCCTCGACATCGCCAACCTCAATTACACGAGCCGCATTCTGACCGTCATCGCCTCCACCGAGAACGCCTACTACAATCTTGTCTCCGCCCGCGAGACCGTTCGCATCCGTCAGCTCACCCTCGACCGCAACCTCAACCTCTTCGAGGAAAACAAAGCCCGCCGTGCCACCGGCGTGATGACCGACCTCGACGTCCTGACCGCCGAGTTCGGTGTCGCCACCGCCCGCCGGGCCCTCGTTACGGCCCAGCAGATCGTCAGCGATCGCGAGGATGCCCTCCTGAATCTGATCAACCTGCCGGATTTCGACACCCGTCCCGGCCCCGTGGCGTTCGACGACTACAAGCCCACCGCCCCCACGTTCGCCTCCTCCTACAAGCTCGCACGCGAGCGCTATCCCGATTCCCTCGCCCAGCAGGATACGATCAAACAGCTCGAACTCGATCTCGCCACCGCCCGGCGCAACCTCCAGCCGACCCTCAATCTCGATGCCTCGCTTGGCTACACCGCGAAGGCCACCAAAGACGGTTACATCGACGTCATCAACTCCCTCCCGCGCGAACACGGCAACAACTGGAGCCTCGGTCTGAACTACTCGATGCCGTGGGGCCAGCAGGCCGACAAAGCCAATTACCGCAGCGCCCTGACCAACGTAAAGTCCCAGAAAATCCGCCTCGAGCAGCTCGAACAAAATTTGATCGTCAGCGTCCGCACCGCCGTCCGCGCCGTGGAAACCAATCTCGTGGCCGTCGACCTCTCCGCCAAGGCCACCGAGCTCAGCGCCCGCCAATACGACCTGCAAAAGGCCCGGTTCGACGCCGGCCTCGCCACCGCCCGCCTCGTGCTCCAGGCCCAGGAAGACTTGGAAACCGCCCGCTTCAACGAACTCGCCGCCAAAGCCGCGCTCCGTCAGGCCATCGGCGAAATCAACCGGCTCGAAGGTTCGTCCCTCCAACGCTACAACGTCCTGCTCCCGAAGTAAGCCCGGGAGCGCGCGGTCGCCCTGATCCGCTTCCGCCCTCTGCCAAGCGCGCCGCCCCCGGCGCGCTTTTCTTATTTCCTC
Source organism: uncultured Opitutia bacterium (assembly GCA_903948415.1). Classification (GTDB taxonomy): domain Bacteria; phylum Verrucomicrobiota; class Verrucomicrobiia; order Opitutales; family Opitutaceae; genus GAS368. The sequence continues at coordinate 7,614 of CAJAYO010000105.1, forward strand.
GCTCGCCGCCTCGGTCCCCCCAGGTTTTGGTCTCCCATGCCCACCGCCTTGGTTGTCCGCCTCATTTTCTGGCTTTGGCTCGGCACCGCGTTTTTCGCGGGTCAGCAGCTTCTCCTGCAGCGGCTCCCGCCCTTCGGCCTCCCGGCGGTCGTGCTCGGCCTCTCGGCGGTGCTGCTCCTCGCCTATTTTCGCCTCGCCACCGTCCGGGCCTGGGTGGATGCCCTTGACCTCCGCACCCTGGTCTTACTCCACGTCACCCGCTTCGTCGGCCTCTATTTCATCGTTCTCTCCCGGCGCGGTCTCCTGCCCTACGACTTTGCTGTGCCCGGTGGTATCGGTGACATTATTATCGCCACCCTCGCCCTCGTCGTGGTCTTCGCCCCCCTCGCCGACGCCTCGCGCGCGCGCGCCATTCGCATCTGGAACGTCATCGGCCTGATCGACATCACCCTCGTCGTCCTGACCGCTGCCCGGCTCAACCTCGCCAATCCCCTCCAAATGAGCGCGATGACGTACCTGCCCCTCAGCCTCCTGCCCACCTTCCTCGTCCCGCTCCTCATCGCGACCCACCTCATCATCTACGCGCGCCTCACGCGCCCCGCGGCCAAACCGTGACTTGAACCATCGCGCTCCCCGTGCATTCATACCCCACCCCTTGACGCCTTTCACTCCGAACTCCTCCCTCCTCCCTGCTCGTCGTCGCCGTGGCGAAGCCGGGTTCACACTGATCGAACTCTCCGTCGTGGTCTTTATCATCAGCGTGCTCGCTGCTCTCGCCGTGCCGGCGATCAAGAAGACCAACCTCGAAGCCCGGTCCGCCGCCGTCGTCAACGACCTCCGCGTTTTCACGGGCGCCCTCCAATCCTACGCGCACGAATACGGCGACTGGCCCCCGGGCAACAGTGAGCCCGGGGTCTTCCCCCCCGGTATGGAAGGCTACCTCCGCGCGACCAACTGGCAACGCCCGACTCCCATCGGCGGCCTCTACACGTGGTCGCCCAACACCGTCCAGCAGGGCGAACGCTACCGCTCCGCCATCGTTATCTCCTCCGTCGCCGAAAACGTGGTCTCCGCCGACCGCATCCAACTCGCCGACTTGGACCGGCGGATCGACGACGCCAGCCTCGAAACCGGCAACCTTCGGCTCGGCTTCCGCAATTACCCCGTTTACGTGATCGAACACTGAGGCGCCCCCATGTTCACCGTCACCACCGTCAATCTGACCTCCGACACCACCGGCGCGGATTCGTCAATCGGGGCAGCCGAACTCGGCCCACTTTCCGCCGCAGAGTTCACTGCGCTGCTCGGCCGCTTCCAGCAGCTCGAAGCGCGGCAAAACCACGACGCCGACCCCCACATTCTGGTCACCGCCTCCGCCGGCCGTTTCCTCATCCGCACCGGCCAGGGAAAACTCTTGCTCTACAACGCCCGCGATACGACCGAGCCCTACAGCGAACTCTCCGCTTCCGAGATCGCCGTCCAGCTCGACCGCCCGCTCACGGCCCCGCTCCCGACCGCCACGGAATCCGTCGCCACCGCGCCCAAACCCGCGCCGCACTACGCCATTGCTTTCGCCATTTTGGTCGCCGGTCTCGGCCTGAACGCCTACACGCTCTACTCCGTTTTCTACATGGAAAGCGTCAACATCGCCCCGGCAGTCGTCCTGCTGACCGACCCCGCCGAACTCGCCGCCCGCGGCCGCGACGCCGTCGGCAGCTATGCGACCGGGGGTCTCCCCGGTGACCGCGTAATCAGCGTCACCGCCGACGGAAAAATCCGATTCTTCGAACTCGGGGGAAAAGACGATATGACGCATAACACCGACACCTTCAAACTCGGCCGTCACAACAAGAAATTTTGCCTCCTCACCGCCGACAGCGGCGTCGTGCAGATCGTGAATCCCGATACCCTCCTTTACTACCGCGACACCTACCGTCGCACGAAGTAAACCACCCGTCGCCGGTCTCCGCTGGATCCGCTCCCCGGCGGCTCTACTCCGCAAACAGTTCCCCCGCGTCTCGCACCGCTCCGGCCGCCAGCACGCGGTGCTCCGGCAGCTGCGTCCGAAACCACGTCCGCTGCTTCTTCACCAGCGCCCGCGTATTGCGCGCAATCTCCGCCGCCAACCCGGCCTCCGGCCTCGCCCCGGCCAGCACCGCGAGCACCTCGCGGTAACCGATCGCCCCGGCCGCGCTCGGATTCAGCTCCAACCCACCCGCCCGCAGCCGCCGCACCTCCTCCACCAGCCCTTCACGCAACATCACTCCCACCCGCGCGGCGATGCGCTCCGCCAACTCCGCCGGCGCGCGATCCAACCGCGTGAGCTCGACCCGCCACTCCGCGAACGGCCCCGGCCGCTCCGCAAATTCCGCCGCCAGCACCGCCAGCGTCTTCCCCGACGCGCGACACCGCTCCAACGCCCGCACCACCCGCCGGGGATTCGCCACGTCGAGCGCACCGAGGCCGGCGGGATTGAGCTTCTCCAACTGCGCCACCGCCGCCGCCAGGGACAGCGCCCCTACTTCGGCCCGCAACTCCGCGGACACCGTCACCTCGTCCGCCACCGGACCCAAAAAACTCTTCAGATAAAACCCGCTGCCGCCCGTGACGAGCACGGCCCGCCCCCGCGCCGCAATCTCCGCCACGGCCCGCCGCGCCGCCGCCACATAGTCGGTGATATCCATCCGCTGCGTCACTTCGCACAGATCGATCAAATGATGCGGCACGCGCGCCCGCTCCGCCGCCGTCGGCTTGGCCGTCCCGAGATCCATCCCCCGGTAAAACAGCAGCGAGTCACACGACACGATCTCCGCGCCGCGCGCCTCCGCCCAGCGCAACGCCCATTCGGTCTTGCCGACCGCCGTCGGACCCGTGAGCACATGGAGGAGTGGTTTCATCCGGAACCGCATGTCATTTCTGATCCGTGCCATCGGCGCAATCCGCCGCTAGAAAAATCGCCCGTTGAAAACCCTCTTCATCGTCAACCCCCGCTCCGGCCGCGCCACCGCCGCCCTCCCCGCCGTCCGGGCCTTTGCCGCGCGCCACGGGGCCGGCGTCACACTCACCGACGCCCCCCGCCATGCCTCCGCGCTCGCCCTGCAGGCCCTCGCCGACGGCTGCACCGTGATTGTCGCCGTCGGCGGCGACGGCACGCTGAATGAGATTGCCTCCGTCCTCACCGGGACCGCCGCCACGCTCGGCCTGATCCCCTGCGGATCCGGCAACGGCCTCGGTCGCCACCTCGGAATTCACGGATCGGTCGAACGCGCCCTCGCGATCGTCCGCGCCGGCCACGCCCGCCTCATCGACACCGGCCTCGCCGACGGCCGGCCGTTTTTCACCGCGGCGGGGCTCGGCTTCGAGGCGGAAATCGCCGCGCGTTTCAATCTCCTCCGCCGGCGCGGCTTCGCCCGCTACCTGACCACCAGCGCCCGCGCCTTCGCGCACTACACCCCCCAATCCTGCCTCATCGAGCAGGGCGGCACGCGCATCGCGTTTCGCACCTTCACGCTCGTCGTCGGCAACTCCGACCAATACGGCAACAACAGCTTCATCACCCCCGGCGCGCGCGTCGACGACGGCCTGCTCAACCTCACCGCGATCCCGCCGCTGACGCTCTTCAATTTCCCCCCGCTCGTGTGGCGCCTCTTCCGCGGAACACTCGACCGCGACGCCACCGTGGTCCGCCTCTGCGCCGCCCGCTTTGCCGTCGAACGCCCCGCGGCCGGCCCCATCCACACCGACGGCGAAGTGCACGCCGCTCCGGCCCGCGTGGAGTTCGCCGTGCAACCCGCCAGCCTGCGCATCCTCGCCCCGGCGGATCCTAAAATTCGTTGAACCCCACGGCGCGGTTTCGTCCGCGCGCCTTCGCCGTGTAGAGCGCCTTGTCGGCCGCCGTCACGAGGTCGGCGCCCAGTTTGCCATCCTCGGGCAATGCGGCCACGCCGGCACTCACCGTCACGTTCAACGCGATCCGGTCGTCCACCAGGACCGGCTCGCGTTCCACCGCCGCACACACCCGCCGCGCCACCTCCAGCGC
>CAJAYO010000106.1 GCA_903948415.1 uncultured Opitutia bacterium
CGCCGAAAACGCCATCACCGAGGAAAAAATCGACGAAAACGCCGTCGAGGCCGCACTCAAACGCGCCGAGGACGAACTCCGGGCCGCCAAGGACATCGACCCGCAGCAATACGAGCACCTCCAAAACCTCGTTCGCTACAGCGGCGCCCAACTCGCCGTCAAACGCCGTCGCCGCTAGGACCGGCACCCTTGGTCACACCCTCTCCAGGCGCGGTTCACCCGCGCCTTTTTTATGCCCCTTCACCCCCGCGCGTTCCCCGGCGCCCGGCCGCGTCCGCCCCCACTCGTCGCTGTCGCCCGCCCCGGGCCCATCGGCCGCACCCCAATCCCCGCGGAAGATCCGCCCGCCTTCACGCCGGAAAAAATCCCCTCACGTCTTTCCGCTCCCACCGCCCGACGTTTTACTTGCTCCGCGACTGAAACCGAGTCTCAGTTCAACCGCTCGTCACGCCCATGCCTCACCCGACGCTCCACCACCGCCTTCCGCTCTGTCAGCTCGCCGCTGGCTCCGTCGGCCGGGTATGTGAGCTGAAAGGCGACCCCCAGTTCTGCCAACGCGTTCGTGAGATGGGTTTCGGCGAATCCGCCCGCGTCACCAAAGTCTCCGGCAGCGGCACCATTCTCTGCTCCGTGAACGGCAACCGCATCGCGCTCAGCCACGGCGCCGCCGAGAACATCCTCGTCGAGGAAATCGCCCGGCGCTGACCGCCGCTATGGCCGCCTCGATCAAGCTCTCAGAACTTCCCGTCGGCGCCTCCGCCACCGTTCGCGAGTTCCCCAAAACCGGCTCCGCCTTTATCCGCCTCCGCGAAATGGGCCTGCTCGCCGGCACCCGCGTCACGCTCATCCGCACCGCCCCCCTCGGCGACCCCCTCGAGATCAAGCTCCGCGGCTACAACCTCACCCTGCGCAAGACCGAGGCCGACTACGTCCTCGTCGAGCCCACCACCGCCTGAGCGCCCGGCGACATCCTATGGCTCTGCCGTCGCACATTTCTTCCAGCGCCGCCAACCCTTCGTCTGCGCGCACCCCCGTCTACGCCCTCGTCGGCAATCCCAACTGCGGCAAAAGCACCCTGTTCAACGCCCTCACCGGCCTGAAACAAAAAGTCGGCAACTACCCCGGCGTCACCGTCGAGAAAAAGGTCGGCACCGCCTACTCGCAACACGGCCAACCCATCACCGTCATCGACCTGCCCGGCGCCTATTCCCTCGCCGCCCGCTCCCCCGACGAAGCCGTCACCCGCGACGTCCTCCTCGGCCGCCGCGCCGACACCGCCCAGCCCGACCGCATCCTCTGCATCATCGACGCGACCAATCTCGAACGAAACCTCTACCTCGTTCACCAGATCCTCGACCTCGGACGGCCGGTGCTCCTCGTCGTCAACATGATGGACCTCGCCGCCGCCGCCGGCACCACCGTCGACGTCGCCCGCCTCGAACAGGAACTCGGCATCCCCGTCATCGCCTGCGAAGCCGTCAACGGCAAGGGCCTCATCGAACTCAAGCTCGCGATGAGCCGCGCCGATCTCCCGCTCGCCCGCCACGCCTGGGCGATTCCCGCGGCCATCGCCCCCGCCGTCACCGAACTCCAGGCCTCGCTCATCGCCCACGACCGCAAAGCTCCGCTCGTCGCCCGCGCCGAAGCCCTCCTCCTCCTCACCGATCAGGACAGCGTCCGCGTGGCCGGATCGACGCCGCTCCACGCGCGCACCGGGGAAATTCTCCGCACCTGGCAGCAACGCTGGGAAGGCGAGGGGACCGACTGGGCCGGCACCCTCGTCAATTCCCGTTACGACGCCATCGGCCGCATCGCCGCCGACGTCCTCCTCCAAACCGGCGAAACCGGCCCCACCGCCTCCGACCGAATCGACGCCGTCGTCACCCATCCCGTCTGGGGCTGGCTCGTGCTCGGCGCCGTCATGACGCTGCTCTTCCTCAGCATTTTCACGCTCGCCGAGTATCCGATGAACGTGATCGACGCCCAGATCGCCCACCTGGCCGACTGGGTTAAATCCGCGCTGCCGCCCGGCGATCTCCGCGACCTCATCACCTCGGGCGCGATCGGCGGCGTGGGCGGCGTGATCATTTTCCTCCCGCAAATCCTCATCCTGTTTTTCTTCATCGGCCTGCTCGAAAGCACCGGCTACATGGCGCGCGCCGCCTTCATCATGGACCGCCTGATGGCCCGCGTCGGACTCAACGGCAAAAGCTTCATCCCCCTCCTCAGCTCCTACGCCTGCGCCATTCCCGGCATCATGGCCACCCGCACCATCGAGGATCAGAAGGACCGGCTCGTCACCATTCTCGTCGCGCCGTTGATGAGCTGCTCCGCCCGTCTCCCCGTCTACCTCCTCATGATTGCGGCCCTCGTCCCCGGCGACCGCGTCCCGCTCTTCACCAAGGTCGGCATCATGATTTTGATGTATGCGCTGGGCACGGTCGGCGCCTTCGGTTTCGCGTGGCTCTTCAAACGCACGCTCCTCAAGGGCGCGCCGCCGCTCATGATCATGGAACTGCCGCCCTACCGCCTGCCCCGCGTGAAGGACGTCGCGCTCCACATGCTCGAGCGCGGCTGGCTCTTCCTCCGGCGCGCCGGCACCATCATCCTCGGCATCAGCATCGTGCTCTGGTTTCTCTCTGCGTATCCCAAAGCACCCGACGGCGCCACCGACCAGCAGCAACTCGCCCAAAGCTTCGCCGGCCGCGCCGGCCACCTGCTCGAGCCCGCCATCCGGCCGCTCGGCTTAGACTGGCAGATCGGCATCGGCCTCATCACCTCGTTCGCCGCCCGCGAGGTCTTCGTCTCCACCATGGCCGTCGTGTTCAATGCCGAGGCCAAGGACGACGACACGACGCCCCTGCGCCAGGCGATGCTCGCGGCCAAGTGGCCCGACGGACGCGCGCTCTTCACCCCGCTCGTCTGCTTCACGCTGATGATCTTCTACGTCTTCGCGATGCAGTGCATCAGCACCATCGCCGTCGTCCGACGCGAGACCAACGGCTGGAAATGGCCCCTTTTCCAAACCGCCTACATGACGGGCACCGCGTGGATCCTCAGCTTCATTGTCTACCAGGGCGGCACCGCCCTCGGGTTCTGAGCCCGCCCCGCTTTCCATGTCACCCGCTTTTCAAACCCTCGCCGCCCTCGCCGTCGTCGCCGTCGCCGCGATTTGGCTCGTCCTGCGCGCGCTGGCGAAAAAGAAAAATCCCGGCTGCGGCGGCGACTGCGGCTGCCCGGCGCAAAAACTCCCGTCAGCGCTCCGCCGCCGCTGACGCGCCGGGTTGCGGCAGCCGCACTTTTGCGAGGTAGATCGCCGTCTTGCCCTCGTGGCTCGAGTAGTAGCTCACCCAGAGCAGCCCCTCGTGCCACCCAAAGGCCGAATAGCTCGTGTCGCCGCCGCTCGGCAACGTCACCAAAGTTTCGAGACGCACCCCGTCGATCCGCGCCACCACCGTCGTGGCTTTGGCCTTCGCCCCCGCCACCGCCGGCACATAGCCCCGCGTCCCCGCGATCTGCCGTCCGTCGGGCAACACGATAAAATCCGGCCCGCCGAACCGCACGTTGCTCTCCCGCCACGTCCATTGCGTGTAGGGCGCGCGCGCCTCCCCAAACCAACCCAGCGTGTTCCCCGCCTCGCGCCGCACCATGGCGATCATCCGTCCGTCCGGCAAAAACCGCAGCGTCGTCTCGTTCGGCCGGTCCGGCACGACCAGCTTCGCGAGTTCGCTCCAGACCAGGCCGTCGCGGCTCGTGCACAACACCAACACCCCGTCGCCGTCCGCCGGACCTGGTCCGGCCGCCGTTTGCATCGGCCGATACGACACCCCATAGGCGTCGTCCCCGTGCCACGTCACCCGCCACAACCAGTCGCCTTCCTCCAAAATGGTCCGCGGCGGCGTCCACGTCCGCCCGTCGTCCGAAAAACTCACCCGCGGCCGCCGCCCCTTCAGCACTTTCGTGCCGCGGTAAATCGATCCGCCGCACACCACCATCAGCCGCCCCGCCGGCGTCACCGACAGCTTCGGATCCCGCAAATCCACGTCCGGCTCCGTCAACGCCGCCGCCGATTCCCAGGTCGCGCCGTCCGTCGATGTGATCACGCGAATCACCCCGTCCCCCCCCACGTGGGCGGCCGCCTCCCGAAAGGTGCACCACCACCGCTCGCGCCACCGGATCAGATCCGTAAACGCATTGTGCCCGCCCGCATCCCAGATCTTTTTCACCTCGACGATCTCGGCCGTCGCACTTTCCGCCGCCGCCCGCGTCCCGGCGCCGGCCAGTGCCCACCCGCCCAAGCCCGCCAAGATTAACCGGCGCGAAAAACGATACAGGGTTGGCAGCAGCATGGGGCAGGGGAGGGGAGAGAACAAATTTCTCACCCTTTCATTGCCAGCACACCCCGCCTTCACAAGCTTCGCCTCCCCGGCCTGACCGCAAAATCCCCCCTCCGTCCCCTCCCGCTTACTTTTTCCCATGGAAGTCATCATCCGCGAAACCCCCGAAATCGGCTGCATCCTCGGCGCAAAAATCATCGCCCGCGTCGTCCGCGAAAAACCCGACGCCGTCCTCGGCCTCGCCACCGGGCGCACCCCCCTCCGCCTCTATCAGGAACTCATCCGGCTCCACCGCGACGAGGGGCTCGATTTCAGCCGCGTCACCACGTTCAACCTCGACGAATACGTCGGTCTCCCCGGCACGCACGACCAGTCCTACCGGTATTTCATGCGGGAAAATCTTTTCCGCCACATCAACATCGACCCCGCCCGCACGCACGTGCCCGACGGCACCGCGCCCGATCTCCACGCCGAATGCCGCGGTTACGAACAGCGTATCCTCGACGCCGGCGGCATCGATATCCAACTGCTCGGTCTCGGCCGCAACGGCCACATCGGCTTCAACGAACCCACCGGTTCTCTCCGCTCCCGCACTTGGATCAAAATTCTCTCCGAGCAAACGCTCCGCGACAACAGCGCCGTTTTCGGCTCCTTCGACGCCATGCCGAAGCACGCCCTCACCATGGGTGTCGGCACCATCCTCGATGCCCGCCGTTGCCTCCTCCTCGCCTTCGGTCCCGCCAAAGTCCGCGCCGTCGAACACATGGTCGAGGGTCCGCTGGCCGCGATCTGCCCCGGCTCCGCCCTCCAGCTCCACCCGCGCGCCACGGTCATCCTCGACGAAAACTCGTCCGCCGGCCTCCACTACGCCGACCACTACCGCTGGATCGACAGCCACAAACTCGCCTGGCAGCGCAACGGGTAAACCACCCCGGGGCCTTTTGCGCCCTTTACGCCACTGCGGCCGAACGCCCCCGCGCAATCGGCAAGACCGCGACGGCGGCGATCAGACACAGCGCACCCGCGCCCAGGAACGCCCACGCGTAGCTCCCAAGGCTCGTCCGCACCGCCCCCGCCGTGTAGGCCGCAAACGCCGCACCCACCTGGTGCGCCGCCACAACCCAGCCGAACACGATGCTCGCTTTCTCCCGCCCGAACACTTCACCCGTCAACCGCACTGTCGGCGGCACCGTCGCGATCCAGTCGAGCCCGTAAAACACCGCGAACACGCCCAGTCCCGCGACCGGCCCGAGGAGCGCCTGCGGCAGAAACAACAGCGACAGCCCGCGCAGCCCGTAATACCCAAATAACAAATACCGGCAGTTGTAGCGGTCGCTCAGCCACCCCGACGCGGTCGTCCCCACCAGATCGAACAGCCCCATCATCGCCAGTAGCCCCGCCGCCCGCACCTCGGGGATCCCACAGTCAAACGCCGCCGAAATCAGATGCGTGCCGATCAAGCCGTTCGTGCTCGCCCCGCACACGAAGAACGATCCGGCCAGCAGCCAGAAATCCCGCACGCGCATCGCCTCCACCAACACCGCGAGCGCCCGCTTCGCCGGATTCCCCGTCGCCGCCCTTCCCCCCCTTTCCCTTTCCCTCGCCCTTTCACTTTCACTTTCAGGGCCCGTCTCCCCATACGGCCGCCCGCCCACCTCGCGCGGATCGTCGCGCATGAAAAACCAGATCACCGGCATCACCGCCACCGTCGCCAGCGCCACGATCAACGGCGCCGCCCGCCAGCCCTGGGCCGTCACCGCCGCGGCCATCCACGGGAGAAAGACCAATTGCCCCGTCGCCGTACTCGCCGTCAGCACGCCCATCACCAGCCCGCGCCGTTCCGTAAACCACCGGTTCGCCACCGCGGCCCCGAGCACCGTCGCCGCCAAGCCCGATCCCGCCCCCACGACCAAGCCCCACAACACCACAAACTGCCAGTACGCCGTCGCCACCATCGAGAGCGCGTAACCCGCGCTGAGCAGCGCCATCCCCGCCAGCATGCAGCGCCGTAATCCAAAGCGCTGATACAGCGCCGCCGCAAACGGACCGATCAGGCCGTAGAGAAAAATATTGATGGAAATAATCGCGGAGACCTTCGCCCGGCTCCACTGGAACTCGTTGCCCAACGGCAACAGCGTCACGCCCGGCGTCGCCCGTGCCCCCGCCGCCGCCAGCAGCGTCACAAACGTCACGCCCGCCACGACCCACGCGTAGTGCATTTTCCTGCCGTCCCGGGCGGTGCTTTCGTGGCTCATGATGCCCGCCCACGCTGCACAGCCGACCCGCCCCGGCAAGCGGCCAGCCGCCGCGCGCCTCCGATCTCCCCATCCCGGCTGCCAGGCCCGGGCGCGGCGGACTTCTCCGCTTCCAAAAATCTCGCGCCCGGCAACGGCCCTTCTCAACGTGGTGCCCCCGGGCATTCTGTTTTCCTTTGCCCTCGGCGCGGGGAGCCGCGCAGGCCAACCGACATCCCCCCCGTGCGCCCGGCGGCGATTCCATTTCTTCTCCTGCCCCTGATCCAACTGAACCCGGCGCGGGCGGCGGCGGCCCGGCGTCGCGCACTCCTCGCCGCACTCTTACGAGGTACTCGGAACGGCGGTGTCTGGCTTCCACCGCACGAGTCTCGCGGCGGCGCTGCCGAGGGCACCGCGCCGACCCACGGTCTTCATTTCGGCCCCGGGAAGATAGGGAACCGGGGAAATTCACCCCGCAGTCGGCGGCCTGACGGCTCCTTGCTCCGTACCCGCGGCTTTCGACCCGAGCTTCTCCCCGTCAGCGCCTCTCTTCCTTCAGGCCGACAAGGTTGCTGTCCGGATCGCGTCCGAATCCGATCCACAGCGCGTGATCCGGCATTTTCGCCGTCAGCTGCGGCGCCCGCTCGTTCGCGGCCCCGCGCGCGACCATCGCCGCGTGCGTCGCCACCACGTCCTTGACCTTAAAATACAAGATCGAGTTTCCCCCGACTCCACCGTTCCCCTGCGGCGGCGTCAGCCTGAGCCGCACCGCGCCCGCGGCGAAAAACACGAGGTTCGGGCCGGCCGGAAACAGCAATTTCAGCCCGAGCACGTCGCGATAGAACACCGTGGCCTGGGCCCCATCGCTCCCCCTGATGGCGAGCTGGCCGATGTCCGACACGGAGTGGGGCGGTTCGATCCGGCGAGATAGGTGACACTTAATCCGGGGAGATAGGTTACACATAGGGCGATGCCCTGGAAAAACGTAACCTATATGGAAGAGATCAATCGATTCGTCATCCTCGCCCGCAGCGGACGCTTTAGCGTGACCGAGCTGTGCGAACAGTTCGGCATCAGCCGCAAGACCGGCTACAAGCATTTGGAGCGCTACGCCGCACTAGGGCTGGCGGGCTTGCAGCCGCGCAGTCATCGGCCGCACCACTCGCCGCAGCGCACCGACGAAGCAGTCGAGGGCTTGATTCTCGCGGAGCGCCGGCAGCATCGCACGTGGGGGCCGAAAAAACTGCAGGTGGTGTTGGCGCGCAAACATGCAGTGGAATCGCCGCCGGCGTGCAGCACGATTGCCGAGATCCTGCGGCGCAACGGGCTGAGTGTCCGACGCCGACGGAGCCCCGGAGCGTTTGCCGCGGGCAACGATGGGCTGACCGTGCCAACGCAGCCGAACCAGGTCTGGACGGTAGATTTCAAAGGCTGGTTTCTGCTCGGCAACCAGCAGCGCTGCGATCCGTTAACGGTGTGCGACCGTTACAGTCACTACGTGCTCGCCTGCACAGCGCGCCCCAACCAGCAGTTCAAAAGCACGCTGCACGCCTTTCGCGGACTGATGCGCCACCACGGCCTGCCGGAGATCATCCGGTGCGATCTGGGTTCGCCCTTCGCCTCCAACGGCCTGGGCCGCCTCTCGAGCCTGAGCCTGTGGTGGATCGAACAGGGGATCGAAGTGGAGTTTACCCGGCCGGCCTCGCCGCAGGACAACGGCTCGCATGAGCGGATGCATCGCGATTTGAAAGCCGAGGCCATCCAACCGCCTTCGACCAATCTCGCAGCCCAGCAGCGCCGCTTCGAGCGCTGGCAGCACACATATAATCACGACCGGCCGCACGAGTCGCTCGGCCAGCAAACGCCGGCGGATTTTTACCGCCCCAGTGCCCGCCGCCTCGGCGAGAACGACAAGCCGCTGGTCTATCCCCGCGACCAGGAGGTCAAGGTCATCTCCGACTCCGGCCACCTGGCGCACGAAGGCCGCAACTATCACGTCGGTGACGCCTTCGCCGGCAAACGCGTCGGCCTGCGGCTCAACGCGGCGGGGCGCACCGAACTGCACTTTGCCAACGTGCATCTTGGGCATCTCGCCTTCGACGCCGAGGGAGGCCGCTTCAAACCCGCGGCCTACGTCGCACCGCTGCGCCTGCCGCCGGCCGATCAAAACCGGCCGCCTGCGGCGGCGGGGAGGGCGGGGAGAGAGCACGCTCCCTCCCCTGTGCCCCTCCCATAGAATATCATCATCCC
>CAJAYO010000107.1 GCA_903948415.1 uncultured Opitutia bacterium
CCGTCTTCGTTTGCCGCGCGCGGAGCGCACGGCCCACCTCAAGCAGCTCGGGGATCGCGCCAGAGTTTCGCGTCTGGCGCGCTGGCGACTTGAGCGTGAAGACCACCTCGACCTTTTTGATCAGCTCATTGTGGCCGCTGGCGACCTCCACGTCGCGGGCGCCCTTAACCGAGGCCGCGAGATTCTTGGCCAGCGTAAGTGCCCGGTCCCTGTCCCCGGCAAAGATCTCCACTTTGCCGGAGTAGCTCCGCAGGGCTGCGACATTGTCCCCGCTTTCCGTGAGCAAGAGTCGGAAGGGGAGAAACGGATACCGGTTCTGGGCGGCACCCGCGATGCCATCAAAGGGAGCCAGCAGCACGATTTTGTCCGGAGGTCGGCCAGCCTGCGCGAGCCGGCCGGCCGGTCCGGTGCCCAACGAATATCCCATGTCGCCGATCTCCGGGTCGCCCTTCGCGACGATTGCTTCGTCGGCCTTGGTCACCGCGGCGGTGATCGAGGCGCGGCTCGGCGTTCCCGCTCGGTGACCGTAGTCCGGATACTCGACCGCATACAGCGAAACGGCTGGCTCCATCGTTCGGGTTATCCCGCTGCCCTGCTCCCCTTGCGACCAATCGCCCTGCCAAAACCGTCTCGCGACCGTCGCAGTCGGGGCTTCCCGCTTGCCCCCCAAATATTCGCCCGACTCGGTCCATTGCTCGAGCGGGGTTGAGCGCGCTTTTTCCACCGGGTGGAAAATCAGGCTCCTTTGGTCGACGTAGACGTAGCCACAAACGCCCGCGTCGGCCAGACCCGCAACAACGAGGAGCACGAGGGAGAAAATCTTGAGTCGTTTAAGGGGTCGTTCCGACACGCACCGGCGCCGCAACGGAAACACCGGGCCGCGCTGCCGCTCACTGCGGCCGGCAAATCCTCCGCTCCCGCCGCGGCCCGGTTTGCGCCTCGCCCGTCTGTGTGACTCACGCTTGAGTCACACGCCATGAGCACCGCCACCATCCGCGAACTGCGCACGTCGTTTCCGAAAATCCGCGCCCGCATCGAGCGCGAGGGCGAGGTCATCATCACCGACCGGGGCAAGGCGGCGTTCGTTTTGCGGGCCTTCACCGCGAAGCCGAAAAAAACGAAGCCACCGATCGACTATTATGCCCGCCTGTTGAGCTATATGCCGAAGCCGATTTCCGCCGAGGCTGAACGCCGACTCGAGGCGGACCGCGATGATTGCTGAAAACGTCTACCTCGACTCGAGTGCCCTCCGGCATCTCTACGTGCACGGCAGCCGCTCGGCGGCTATGAGTGCGTGGCGATTTCGCCACCCGGACGCCTTGCCGCTCACGCGATTCAGCCGGGCGGAGATTTTCAACGCGATTCTCGGCGCGGCGTTTCGCGGGGATTTGACCGAGGAATTTGCGCAGCGTTCGCTCGCGGCATTTGAGACTGATTTCGACTCCGGCGGCCTTCGATTAGTCGACCTTCCCTGGCGCGCCGCCCTCGACCGCACCGCCGAACTGAGCCGCACCCACACGGCCAAACTCGGCACGCGGGCGCTCGACGTCCTGCACGTGGCCTCCGCGCTGGAACTCGGCGCCCGCACGTTGGTGACCTACGACACGCGCCGGGCCGCCCTCGCGCAAGCCGTCGGCTTGAAGACGCTCGCGCCCTGACGACTGGCGGGAGTTCGCCAGAGTGGGACGAAGGTTCGTGGGATTCACACCGTGGAGGGGATGAGCAAGGACCCCAACAACGCCGCCCTCCCCCCGCACCCATTCGAAAATCCCCGCCCCGCGGCGCGACCCCAAAATCCCGTGATGCCACCGCCCGGTGACTTCGCCGGAGCGCAGCATTGACGCAGCCGGCAATTCTCCCGTGATCTTCGCCACCGCCGCGATCCCCTCGGCGCCACCCCACCCCCGGACTATGACCCCACGTCTCCGCACCGCCGTTGTCTGCGCCTGCCTGTTGCCCGCCGCGCTGTTCGCCCAAGCCGTCGCGCCCGCCTCATCGCCCAACGCCGCGACCGCCCCCGCCGGCTCGGCCGTCGTCGAGCTCAGCCCGTTCACGGTGAACACCCACAACGACCTCGGGTACGCCGCCGAAAACACCCTCGCCGGCAGCCGCCTCAACACGAAGCTCCGCGACACCGCCAGCTCGGTCTCCGTATTCACCAAGGAGTTTCTCGACGACCTCGCGATCACGGACATCGCCCATCTCCTCGAGTTTTCCGTGAACTCCGAGATGGACACCAACTCGCAGGGCGCGTCGTCCGAACAGAACCGCATCATCGGCGGCCATGCGCTCTTCGCGGGCATCCAGATCCGCGGACTCCTCGCGAGCATCGGCATGGACTACTTCACGAGCATCACGCCGGCCGACCCCTATCGCGTCGGGCGCTTCGAGGATGCGCGCGGACCCAACAGCATTCTCTTCGGCATTGGCGCGCCCGGCGGCCTGCTCAACCAGTCCTCCAAGATCGCCGAGACCCACCGCAACACCGCCGCGATCCGCTCCAGCCTCGGTTCGTGGGCCCGCCAACGCCTCGAGGTCGACGCCAACCGTGTGCTCGTGAAAAACACCCTCGCGCTCTCCGTCGCCGCCCTGCACCAGGAAAACGGCGGCTGGCGCGCCTTCGATTTTCAGGACAAGCGCCGCATCTTCGGCTCGGCCACCTGGCGCCCGTTGCGCACCGTCACGATCACCGCGCTGGGCGAAACGGGCCGCGACACCAACGCCGTCGTCCGCTCCTTCAGCGACGCCGAGCAGGTGCTCGCGTGGTTTGACAACCGCAACGCCCTCGGCGTCAGCGCCGTCACGTTCACCCCCAATAATACCGTGCCCACCGCCGCGCAGCAATTGCTCGGCGTCGTCGGTCGCGATGGCACCGTCGGAGGAACCAACCACCGCTACACCTACATCGAAAACGACGGCACGCTGTTCGATGCGATCGGCACGTTTTTCACCGGTAGCTACAACACCGCCGCCGTCCGCGCCCCCGACGGCACGCGCGGCATCACCGCGCCCGTCCTGCGCATCCACGATCCGAAATTCTATCCGCTCAACGGCAACGCCGTCGGCCCCGGCATGTTTCGCGATCAGGATCTGCACAACTACACGGTCACCGCCGACTGGCACCCGACGCGCCATCTGATCTTCAACCTCGCGCACAACTACCAGGAAACCCGCGCCGTCGTGAACCTCATGAACGGCAATTCCCCCATGCTCCGCGGTGAGGCCAATCGCACGCTCGGCGTCGGCGGGCCGACCAATCCCTACGCGGGCCGCCTGTATTTCGACGGTAATTGGACGCGCGACATCCACTACGGCGACAGCCGCGAAACCCGCCTCTCCGCCTCTTACACGCTCGAGACAAAATCCCCATGGCTGGGCCGCCACCGGCTCGCCGCTTCCCTCTCGCGCACCGACCTCAACGATCGCCGCGCCAACTCCTGGCTCGTCCTCGCCGGCCGACCCTTCAGCCCCGATCCGTCCAATGCCAACAACCGCGTCAACGTGCGAAACTACCTCACCGAGGGCAGCTACGGCACCTACCGCGCCGGTGATTGGCGCTCGTTGCCGCAGTCGCTCACCATCGGTGGCCGCTCCTACCCGACCGCCTACGCCAACGTCGCCGCCGGCGGCGCGGACAACGGCGGCATGGTCCAGAAAATGGATTCCAAGATGATCGCGTCGCAGAGCTTTTTCTTCGATGGCAAACTCGTCACCACCTTCGGCTATCGCGACGACCGCGTGAAGAACACCCAGCTCGGCTACCTCAACGATCCCATCATGGGCGACGTCGTCGACCTCGATGTCGCGCAGGGCAAAGTGAACCACATGGTCGGCCAGACCCGCACCGCCGGCGCCGTCTACCACCCCTTCGAGTGGCTCTCCGTGATCGCCAACAAGTCGTCCAACGTCGGCATCCCGCCGCTCGCGCGCACGGTGTTTCCCGACGGAAACCTCGCGCCGCTCTCGAAGGGCCGCGGCCAGGACTTCGGCCTCGGCTTCGATCTGCTCCAAGGTCGGCTCAACGCCCGCGTCGTCTATTTCGAGGGCAGCGAGATCGGCCGCGTGACCGCGCCGTTCACCCCCACGCTCACCGGCGCCAACACCCGCGTGATGGACGCCTTTGGCTCCGTGCTCGTGGGCGCGGGCCTCCCGTTCAGTGCCACCGAGTGGGCGCCCATCCGCACGAAATACACGCCACCCGCGTCCTCGGTCGCGTCGGATTTCGCGTCGAAGGGTTATGAGGCGCGCCTCACGGCCAATCTCTCCCGGAACTGGCGCCTCGTCGCCAACTACTCCTACACCGACTCCGGCCGCACCGAAATGGCTCCGGAAGCAGTGAGTTTCTACGGTTTCAAACGCGCCGACCCGGTGCTGCTCACGCAGGGCGTGACGCAGGATGCGACCGGCCGCTTCGTGGTTGATCCGAACGCATTCGAGTCCGGCGGCGCGATTGTGAAATGGCTCGAACTCGGGCGCGCCAATTCGGCGGCGAACCCCTCGGTGCTCACCACGTCCACCGGCTCCACCGTCGCGCAAGAAATCTTCAACGTGATCGCGGCGTTCAACGACGAGCGCGAGTCGCAGCAGAAACGCTGGGGCGTACGCCCGCACAAAATCAGTCTGTTCACCGCCTACGATATTCGCCGCGGCCGCTTCGAGGGCGTCACCGTCGGCGGCGGCTGGCGCTGGCGCAGCGCCAACATCATCGGCGCGAATTCCCAAGACCAAGAGATCAGCGGCCGCGTCATCACCGCCGCCGATCTGATGCTGGGCTACACGCGGAAATTCCGCGGCCTGCCCGGCCGCGTCCGTTTCCAGGTCAACGTCAACAATCTGCTCGACCAATCCGACATCATCCCGTCGCGCCTCGCCGCCCCCGCCAGCGCCCCCGACGGCTTCAATTTGCCCGGCGGCCGCGGCCCCGCCTACACGCGCTACGATCTCGTGCAGCCCCGCGAATTCCGCTTCACCACGACCTATTCCTATTGAGCGTCGCCCCCGCGCCGCCTCCCCTGCGTCCCCTCTACCTCCCTATGAAAGCCCGTCTCCTCCGTTGCCTCCTCCTCGCCGGCGCCACCGCGTCCGCCGCGCTCTTCGCCCAGGACCGCCAGCTCCCCCTCGCCACACCCGCCGGTCTCACGCTTCACCACGTGGCGGCCGCCGCCGTCACCTTCCAGGGCCGCTCCGCCCTCAAACTGACCGCTTCGCCCGCCGCCGCTCCGGCCCAACCCGCGCCGGCGCAGCCAGGCGCCCCCAAGAAAAAATCCGCCGCCGGGGCCGGTGAGGCCGGCCGCCGCGACCACCTCGCCCTCGTCGACGGCCTCGCGTTCACCGATGGTACGATCGAGGTCGACCTCGCCGGCGAACCCGCCGCCGGGGCCGCGGGCGGCGCGCGCGGTTTCGTGGGCGTGGCCTTCCGCGTGCAGCCGGACCGCAAGACCTACGACTGCTTTTACCTGCGCCCCACCAACGGTCGCTCCGACGATCAGGAGCGCCGCAACCACACCGCCCAGTATATCTCGCATCCCGAGCACACGTGGTCCGCCCTGCGCGAGAAGACCCCGTCGCGCTACGAGTCCTACGTCGACATCGTACCCGCCGCCTGGATTCACGTGAAGATCGTCGTCGCCGGCGATAAGGCCCGGCTCTTCGTTAACCACCAGGAGCAGCCCACGCTCATCATCAACGACGTGAAATCCGGTGCCGGCGCCAAGGGCGGCGTCGCCCTGTGGTTCGAAGGCAGTACGATCGCGCACTACGCCAACCTCAAGATTCAGCCTGCGCGCTGACCTTCCCGTCACCCCCGCTCCGGCGCACTCGCGTCACCGCGCCTCCGCCCCCACGCTCGACGCCCACACCGCCGCCGGCACGTCCCCCGGAGGCACCGCCGGCGCCGCCTCCGCCTTCATCGTCGCCGTCAGCTCTGTGACGCGCCGCGTGTCCCCGCCCGTCGCGAGAAAAAACCCGTCACCCGCCGGCCCCGCATTGATCGTGTCGCGCGCCTCCCAGTCCGCCCGCGACGCCGTGAACTTCGCCTGCGTCACCGCCTGCCACTCGCCCCCGCGC
>CAJAYO010000108.1 GCA_903948415.1 uncultured Opitutia bacterium
CTCCCCGGCCGCGGCACGCACACCAATCCGCCCAACCGCTTCGCGCCCCTCCTCCTCACCCCCGACCCCGACAACCCGGACGCGTTTTCCGCCGATCCCGCCGAACGCCCCCAGCCGCGTACGCAATTTTTCGTCGACGGCACCGAGTCCCTCCTCACGAAAAACGACAGCCCCGACATCCCGTTCACCGTCGGCCTCAACCCCTACCGCGGCTGCGAACACGGTTGCGCCTACTGCTTCGCCCGCCCCTACCACGACTACCTCGGGTGGAGCAGCGGCCTCGATTTCGAGACGAAAATCATGGTGAAGACCCGCGCGCCCGAACTCCTCCGCCGCGAACTCTCCTCGCCGAAATGGGAACCGCAGAGCATCGCGATGAGCGGTGTCACCGACTGCTACCAACCCGCCGAGCGCCACTTTCGCGTCACCCGCGGCTGCCTCGAGGTCTGCGCCGAGTTTCGCCAACCCATCTCCATCGTCACCAAAAACGCCCTCGTCACTCGCGACCGCGACCTCCTCGCCACCCTCGCCCGCCACCAGGCCACCGCCGTCTATGTGTCGATCACGACCCTCGACTCCGACCTCGCCGGCCAACTCGAACCCCGCGCCTCCCGCCCCGCCGCCCGCCTCCGGGCCATCCGCGAGCTGACGGCCGCCGGCATTCCCGTCGGCGTCATGGTCGCCCCGGTCCTCCCCGGTCTCACCGACCACGAGATGCCCGCCATCCTCGACGCCGCGGCCCCCGCTGGCGCGACCCGCGCCGGTTACATCGTCCTGCGCCTCCCGCACGCCGTGAAAGACGTGTTTCTCCAATGGCTCGACGACCACGCCCCCACGAAAAAAGCCCGCATCCTCGACCGCCTCCGCCAACTCCGCGGCGGCCAACTCAACGTCAGCGAATGGGGCACCCGCCTGAAAGGCGAAGGCCTCTTCGCCGACCAGATCCGTGACCTCTTCCGCGCCACCACCCGCCGCGCCGGCCTCAACGAGGAACGCCACCCGCTCTCCACCGCCGCCTTCCGCCGCCCCGGCGGCGAGCAACTCTCGCTCTTCTGAGGCCCGCGGCATCCCCCCCGTCTGGAGTTTGCGTTTGCGCTCAGCCCCCTTCTTCCCCTCTCCCTCTCCAACTCCCTTTCCCACTCCCTTTCCCACTCCCTTTCCCTCTCCCTTTCACTCTCCCTTTCACTCTCACTCTCCCTTTCCCTCTCCCTCTCACTCCAAACTTCCCGCGATGTGCACCCGCTACGTTCTCCTCGAACAACACTACCGCGACATCCTCGCGCGCCTCGGGATCGGCGCGCCCGCCGAGTTCCTCTCCCGCTACAACATCGCCCCCAACACCGATATTCCCGTCGTGCGCCGCGCCCCCCTTACGGCCACCCCCGAGTCCGCCTTCCTCCGCTGGGGCCTCGTCCCGTCCTGGGCCAAATCCGCCGACGGCCCGCCCCTCGTCAACGCCCGCGCCGACACCGTCGCCGTCAAACCCACCTTCCGCGACGCCCTCCGCTCCCGCCGCTGCCTAATCCCCGCCTCCGGTTTCTACGAATGGGAAACCGTCGGCCGCGCGAAAAAACCCTGGCTCTTCCGCCGCCCCGACGAACACCCCTTCGCCTTCGCCGGCCTCTGGGACCGCTGGCAGGCGCCCGACGGCAGCGTCCGCGAAACCTGCGCCTTCATCACCGGCGAACCCAACGACCTCATGCGCCCGATCCACAACCGCATGCCCGTGATTCTCACCGCGGAGACCTACGGGGCCTGGCTTGATCCCGCCCTCACCGAACCCGCCCAACTCGCACCACTCCTGCGCGTCCCGCCCGACGACACGGTCACGAAATTCGCCGTCAGCACCTACGTCAGCAACGTCCGCCACGAGGGCCCCGCCTGTCTCGCGCCCGCCGCCACCGCCGACAACCCCGCGCCCTCCGCCGACGGCCCCCAACTCTCGCTCGGGTTTTAGTTTTCGGCGAACCGCCTTGTCCGCCGCCGGTCCGTCTGCGATCACCTTCCGCCCTCCCTTGAACCTTCTCGACCGCCACATCTTCAAAAGCGTGCTGTTCTCCTGCGCGGCGGCGGTCGGGCTCTTCGCGTTCGTCCTGATCCTCGGCAACGCCGTCAAGGACCTCCTCGGCTACGTCCTCGCCGACCAGCTCTCCCTCGGCACCTTCGCCCGCCTCGTCGGCCTCCTCGTCCCGTTTGTCATCTCCTTCGCCCTCCCCATGGGCATGCTCACCGGCGTCCTCCTCACCCTCGGCCGCCTCTCCGCCGACAGCGAAATCACCGCCATGCGCGCCGCGGGCCTCAGCCTCTTCCGCATCGCCCGCCCCGTCCTCATCATCGGCGTCCTCGGCACCGCCCTCGGCCTCTACGTCAACTTCGACTCCATGCCGCGCGCCCGCGTCCAATACCACCAGGAACTCGCCGCCGCCATCCGCGCCAACCCCCTCAGCTTCATCGTCCCCCAAACCTTCATCCGCGAATTCCCCGGCTTCGTCGTCTACGTCGGCGACAAACAGGGCGCGGTCATGCGCGATTTCTGGCTCTGGAAACTCGACCCCGAACGCCGCGTCACCCAGTTCGTCCGCGCCGAATCCGGCCGCTTCGACTACGACGACGCCACCCACGAACTCATCCTCACCCTCACCCGCGCCCAGGTCGAAACCCGCGAGGCGAAGACCCCCGAGCTCTTCGCCGAGGCCCAACTCGTCGGCTCGTTCGAACGCTCCGAGCCCGTCCGCCTCTCCCTCGACCGCCTCTACAACCGCTCCGGCGGCGTGCAGCAAAAACTGAAATGGATGACCTATGCCGAGCTCCAACGTGAGCAAGCCCGTGTCGCCGCCGAACCCGTCGCCCCCGGCCAGGCGAAAGACCACGTCCGCGCCGAGATGAAGGTGCAGCTCACGATCCAGGAAAAATACACGTTGTCGCTGTCCGTGCTGGCCTTCGCCCTCGTCGGCGTGCCCCTCGGCATCCGCGTCTCGCGCCGCGAAACCAGCGCCAACCTCGGCGTCGCCGTCGGCCTCGCCCTCGGTTACTATCTTCTCATGGTCATGGTCGGCTGGCTCGACCGGCACCCCGAATACCGCCCCGACCTCCTCCTCTGGCTGCCCAACGCGATCTTCTTCGCCCTCGGCGTCTGGCTCTTCCGCCGGATCGAAAAATAATCCGCGTCACGCCGCCTGCACCGCGACCACGCCCGAGCGCCCGTCGATTTCCCCCATCGTCTGGTCGCGCACCGGAATCGCCGCCCGGTTCGCCCCCAACTCCCGCGCGTATTCATCCATGCGGACAAACTCCACCCCGGCCGCCCGGCACGCCGCGAGCAGATCCTGAAACAGCCCGCGCCGCCCCATCCCCTCGATCTCCGCGTGCAGCGTGAACACGTGGGTCCGCGCCGCCTCCGCCTTCATCAAATTCAGATAGTGCCCGACGATCTGCTCGTCCGGATATTCCGGCCGCCCCATCAGCTCGTCGAACGTCGGCAGCGTGCTCGGAATCTCCAGCGTCCGGAAAACCTTCCCGCCGATGCGCGGAAAAAACGGCGCCCCGCCCCGCGTATCGCTCGCATAGAGCAGAGCCGCCTCGTCGTAAACTTCCCGGCTTTTCGCGTTGCTCTGCCAGCCCGGCGCGCCCGCCGTCCGCGCCTCGCTCCCGAAAATCCGCAAAAACTCCGCGCGCGCCGCGCCAAACTCCGCGCGCACTTCGGCGAGCGACATCCGCGCCAAATGGTCCTGCCAGCGGTAATGATTGTGACAATGGATGCCCACTTCGTAACCCGCGTCGCGCACGCTCCGCATCACCGCCGTGTTGCGCCGGCCGATGTGCGGCGCGGGCAGCAGCGTGCCGTTGAGCAGCGTCCGCACCCCGTAGATCTGCACGACGCTCGTCCGGCTCACCTTCTGGAAAAACCCCGGCCGAAACACGCGGCGGATCGCCCGCCCGGTCTGGTCCGGCCCGAGCGAAAACAGGAAACACGCCGGCGCCCCGACCGCCCGGCAATCCGCCACCAAATTCGGCACGCCCTCCCGCGTGCCGCGGTCGGTGTCGACATCCACTTTGAGGACAAGACGCATGGGTGTGGTTGCTGCTTGTATGAGGTGGGAGGGGCTTTACGCCCCGACTCATCGCTCGCTCCAACAAGTCGGGGCGTAAGGCCCCTCCCACGCCTCACTCCAGCTGATAATCCTTGTGCGCGAGGTGATAATCCAGCGTCAGCTTGATCGCCTTCTTCAGGCCGACCTTCGGCGTCCAGCCGAGGTGTTTTTTCGCCGCCGCGATCGAGGGCACGCGCTTCTGGATGTCCTGATAGTACTTCCCGAAATACTGGCCCGACGGCACCACCACCGTTTTCGCGGCCTTCACGTGCTCCGCATAGTCCGGGTAGTCCTTGAACGCGGTGATGATCAGCTTCGCGAGCTCCGCGACGCTCACGTCGTTCTTCGGATTCCCGAGATTGAAGATCTGCCGCGAAGCACAGCCGTCCTTGTTCTCGATGATGCGCAGCAGCGCATCGACCCCGTCGTCGATGAACGTGAACGACCGGCTCTGCTTGCCGCCGTCGACGAGTTGCAGCGGCTTCTTGAAAATCACGTTCGAGATGAACTGCGTGAACAGCCGCGAACTCCCCTCCTTCGGCTCCATCACATCGTCGAGCTGCGGCCCGATCCAGTTGAACGGCCGGAACAGCGTGTAGTCGACATTGTCACGCACGCCGTAGGCGTAAATCACGCGGTCGAGCAGCTGCTTCGAGCACGCATAAATCCAGCGCTGCCGCTCAATCGGCCCGTAGACGAGACTCGTCGTCGCCTCGTCGAGCTTGGCGTCGGTACTCATCCCGTAGACTTCGGACGTGGACGGAAAGATGATCCGCTTTTTGTATTTCGCGCAGTAACGCACCACGGCGAGGTTCGCCTCGAAATCGAGTTCGAAGACGCGCAGCGGGTCCTTCACGTATTGGATCGGATTCGCGATCGCGACGAGCGGGATGACGGCGTCGCACTTCTTCACGTGATACTCGATGTACTCCTTGTTGATCGTGATGTCGCCCTCGACGAACTTGAAGCGCGGGTTGCCCAGGCTGTCCTCCAGCTTGTGGGAGCCGATGTCCATGCCATAGACCTCCCAGTCTTTCTGCTTGAGGATGGCGCGCGTGAGCGAGCTGCCGATGAAACCGTTGGCGCCGAGAATGAGGACTTTGAGAGGCATGAGAAGAGGTTTGGGGCCGAGCTTGGGCGGAAACGCTTCGCTTAGGCGAGCCTTTGTCCGACCTTCAATTCCGGCGCCGCCCCGCCCTGCCACTCGGTTTTCGTCAGCTCCAGCGCCCCGCTGCCCGTCGCCACCACGAGCGGCGAAACCGAAAGAATTTCGCCCGCGGCCCCCGGCTGTCCGATCACGGCGTGCACGGCCGGCGTATCCGTTTCGGCCCACCACACCATCAGCCGCGCTCCCCCCCCGTCGGTGAACGCCCCCGGATACGGATCCGTCACCGCGCGGATCAGATTGAAAATCTGCGTGCTCGTCTGCGTCCAAAGAATGCGTCCGTCCTCGGGTTTGCGCCCGCCGAAATAATTGGCCTGCGCCTCGTCCTGCGGCGTCTCTTTCGCCGTGCCGGCGAGCAGCGCGTCGATCTGCCGCGCCAACACCCGCGGGGCACAGGGGAGCACTTTGCGAAACGCCTGCTCCGCCGTGTCGCGCGGGCCGATGTCCGCCCCGTCCTGATCGACCACCGCACCCGCGTCGGCGGACTTGACCATCCGGTGCAGCGTCATGCCGATGCGCGGTTCGCCGTGCAGCACCGCCCAGTTGATCGGGGCGCGGCCGCGATATTTCGGGAGCAGCGAGCCGTGCAGGTTCCACGCCCCGAGCGGCGGCAGGGCGAGGATCTTGGTGCCGATCATGTGCCGGTAGTAAACCGACAGGATCAGATCGGGCCGCAGCGCCGCGATCTGCTCGCGCCACTCCGGCGTGTTCACCGACTCCGGCGTAAAGACCGGAATCCCCTTCTCGCGCGCAGCCACCGCCGGCGTCTTGAACCAGATTTTTTCCGCGGGATTATCCTCGTGCGTGATGAGCGCGACGACGTTGTCCCCCCGCTCCAGCAGCAGCGACAAACACGCGTAGCCGACTTCGCTGTAGCCGAAAAACAAAATGCGGGGTTGGGCGGTCATGCGGGCTTCGTCTCCAGCGTCTCGCGCACGTGGTAACGCTGCCGCGCGCGCACGACCTGATAGGTGCGGCCGACGTATTCGCCGATCAGGCCGATGCCGAGCAACGCCACGCTCATCAGAAAAAACAGCACGCCAAACAACGTAAACAAACCCTCGGCCGCCGTGTAGTCGAAGAACGCCCGGCGGATCGCCAGCACGAGCACAAAGAGCCCGCTGCCCACGCAACACGCCATCGCGAACATCGTGAAATACTGCAGCGGCGCGATCGAGAAGCCCGTGATCAGGTCGAAGTTGAGCCGGATCAGGCTGTAGAACGAGTAGTTCGACACGCCCGCATGCCGCTCCTCGTGCTTCACCCCGACCTCCGTCGGATTGCCGGAAAAACTGTAGGCCAACGCGGGAATGAACGTGTTGATCGCCCCGCTCCGCACGATCGCGTCGATGATCGGCCGGCCGTACGCGCGCAGCATGCAGCCCTGGTCCGTCATCTCGATGCTCGTGGTTTTTTCCCGCACGAGATTGATCAGCCGCGAGGCATACTTGCGGAAAAACGAGTCCTGCCGGTTGAGCCGGTATCCGCCCACGTAGTCGAAGCCCGCGTCGATTTTCTCCAACAGCTTCGGAATTTCCTCGGGCGGATTCTGCAGGTCGGCGTCGAGCGTCACGATCACGTCGCCGCGCACGCGTTCGAACGCCGCCATGATTGCCATGTGCTGGCCGTAGTTGCTGTTGAAATCGATCACGCGCGTCACGTCCGGCCGCGCCGCGTGCTGCGCCTGCAGGAGAGCAAACGAACGGTCCGCACTGCCGTCGTTGGTGAAAATGATTTCGTAGCGGCGCCCGAGTGCATCGAGCACCGGATACAGGCGCGCGAACAGCGTCGGCAGGTTCAGCTCCTCGTTGTAGACAGGGATGACGATCGAAACGGCAACAGTCGGCGGGGCGCTCATGGCGTGAGATGGGGCGTAAGAATCGCGGTCAGCGTGTCCACCACCCGCTCCGCCTCGGCGCGGGTCATGGTCGGGAAAAGCGGGAGCGTGAGGATGCTCCGACACGTGGCCTCCGCCAGCGGGAAATCGCCGTCGTTCCACCCGAGCCGGCGGTAAACCGCGAACAGGTGGATCGCCGGATAGTGCACACCCGTGCCGATCCCCGCCGCCTGCATCTGCGCCATGACCTCCGCCCGTTTGAGCGCGCGGGGCCCCGCCGGCAGCACCACTTGAAACATGTGCCAGTTCGTCTGCGTGAAATCCGCCACCGGCAGCTGCAGACCCAGCGCCCGCGCTGCCGGCCGTCCGAACAACTCAAAGTACACCCGCGCCAGTTCACGGCGCTGTCCGTTGAATTCATCGATGCGCGGCAACTGGCCGAGCCCCACGCGCGCGGCCACGTCGGTGAGGTTGAATTTACCGCCGACCAGCTCGACTTCCATCCCGTCGAAGCCCGTGCGCACCACGCCCTGCAGCCGGTATTGTTCGGCGAGCTTGGCCTCCGCCTCCGTGTTCATGACCAGCGCGCCGCCCTCGATCGTCGTGACGTTCTTGTTCGGATGAAAACTGAACGAGACGAAATCGCCGAGCGCCCCGATGCGCTTCCCGTTCCACGTCGCACCGTAGGACTGCGCGGCGTCTTCGACGACGCGGAGGCCGTGCTTTTTTGCGATCGCGTAGAGCCGGTCCCGGTCCACCGGCAGACCCGCGAGGTCCACCGGAATGATCGCGCGCGTCGCCGGCGTGATCGCCGCCTCGACCCGGTCCAGATCGATGTTCCGCGTGACCGGATCGATGTCGACGAACACGGGTCGGGCCCCGACCTCCAAAATCACATGGCTCGTCGCGACCCACGACAGCGGCGTCGTGATCACCTCGTGCCCCGGGCCGACCCCCGCGATGCGCAGGGCGATCTCCATCGTGCACGTGCCGGAATTGAAGACGCGCACCGGCCGCCCGCCGCAATACTCCGAGAGCTTCGCCTCCAGCGCCTTCACGTTCGGCCCCGACGTGATCCAGCCGGAACGCAGCACCTCGGCGACGCCCGCGATGGTCGCCTCGTCGATCGTCGGCCGCGTCAGCGGCAAATAGGGCGGAGCAGGTTTGGCCGGGGAGCCGGAGGCGAGGGCAGACATGCTAAGGTTGATTGCTGAACAACGTGTGGTCCCGGGTTTCGCCGATCAAATGATAACGGAACGTCGCCTCGCCAAACAGCCGGCCCTTGTCCTTGTTCCGCACCACCGCCCACACGCGGCCGTCTCCGGCCCAGAGTTTGCGAAACGCCGGTTCGTCCATGAACCGCCCGCTTGCCCGCGCCACCGCGTCCTCCTCCAGTTCAAGTTCCCCCTTGAACGCCACCACGTCCACCGTGCGCCGCGCATAGAAGGTGAAATCGTGGAAAAACTCATGGTAGTGCAGCACGCGGTCGCCCGGCTTCGCGCGGGCCGTCACGATCTCCGCGAGCGCCTTCGTGCCGGGCTTGGGGATATCGGGCGCGGCAAAGGTCAGGACGAGGAAAAACGCCACCATCGTCGCCACCAGGCCCGTCACCGCCGCACGCACCCCGCGCACCCTCGCCAGCCAGGGCGTGAAAATCCCCCCGATCAGCAGCACCCCCGCCATCGTGAACGCGGGGATCTGCAACGCCAACGCCTGCGCGGCGGGCATCCGCACGAGCTCCGGCCGCACGACCACCGCGCACAACGCGAGCGCCAGCAGGCCGCAGAAAAACGAAAACCCGCCCAGCCCCATCCGCATCCGCTTCGCGCCGTCGTCGGCCCGCAAGGCCTGCGCCAGCCAACCACCGATCATCACCGCGAGCGCCGGAAAAATCGGCACAATGTAGGGCGCGAGCTTCGAGTGCGACTTGGAGAAAAACAGAAAGATGAACGCGATCCAGACGACGAAGAACCACGCGTCCGCGTTCTCGTTCTTCTTCGCCCAGCCACCGCGCACGGCGTCGCGCACCGCCGACCACAGAAACCCCGTCCACGGGATCAGCCCCGCGAGCACGATCCAGATGAAATAGTGCCACGCCCCCGGCCGCGACGCCGCCGGCGTGGTGAAGCGCTCCCAGTGCTCGTAGACAAAATACCGGTGCGCCCACGTCTCGTTGGCCTGCGCCGCCAAAATATGCCACGGGGCCGCGATCACCAGAAACAGCGCGATTCCGCTCGGCAGGTGCAGCGGCCGCAGCCGTTTCCACTGGTTGAAAATCAACAGCCACAAAAACATCACCGCGCCGGTCACCAGAAACCCGATCAGCCCCTTCGTCAGCGTCGCCAGCGCCGCACTCGCGTAGAGCCCGTAGAACAGCCACCGCCGCCGCGCTCCCGGCGCCTCGCGCACACCGAGGATGAAACAAAACAGCGTCGCGCCCATCAGCACCGACACCGCCATGTCGAGCAGCATGATCCGCGCGATGGCAAACCACAGGATCGACGTCCCGAGCACCGTCGCCGCCAGCAACCCCGCCTCGCGCCCGTGCAGCCGCCGCGCCGCCGCATAGGTGAGCAACACCCCCGCCAGCGCAAACAGCGCCGGCGTCGCCCGCATCGACCACTCGCTCGGCCCGAACAGCTTCAAGCACACCGCCGTCGCCCAATACACCAGCGGCGGCTTCTCAAAATACACCACCCCGTTCAGCCGCGGCGTCACATAGTCGCCGCTCGCCACCATCTCGCGCGGGATCTCCGCATAGCGCCCTTCGTCCGGATTGCTCAGCGGATAACTTCCGAGGCGGAAGAAAAACAGGGCCCCAAACGCGAGCGTCAGGAGCAGAAGATCGCGCGACCACGACGGCGTGGCGGGCGGGGTGGGGGCAGGATTTTCGGGGGAAACCATCGTGGGAACTGCGCGCGAGCCTCGACGGCGGTTCGGACGGAGGCGATTTTTTTCGTGCGCCCGCCGCCGGTTCCCGCCCAAATCCCCCCCGACCCATGGCCTCCGCGAAAAAATTCACCTTTGTCGGCGGCTCCGACGACTTTCTCGTCGGCCGCCTCGGCAAGGAGCGTTTCGACGCCCTGGCCGCGGAGGTCACCGACGAGTACGCCCGCGAGATCATCAGCGGGTTCTCCGGCAACGTCGGCGAGGTCGAGGCCGCCGTAAACCGCTTCCGCGAGAGCGTGCAGACCGTCTCGATGTTCGGCGGCAAACGCGTTGTGTGGTTCAAAGACGTCAATTTCCTCGCCGACACCGTCACCGGCCGGGCGGAAAGCACGCTCAAGCTCGTCGAGGACCTGCAACAGCTCCTCGAAGCGCTGAACCCCGCCGAAACGTCCGTGCTCATCACGGCCGCCCCGATCGACAAACGGCGTTCGTTTCCCAAGTGGTGCGAAAAGAACGCGGACTACGCCCTCGCCGGGGGTGACGGTGACAATGCCGCCGAAGCCCTCGCCGGCGTCGTCCTCGCCGAGGCCCGCGATCTCGGCGTGAAGTTCGCCCCGGGCGCCATCGAACTCCTCCTCGCCAAGGTCGGCGCCAACACCCGCCTCCTCGTCGAGGAAACCCGCAAACTCGCGACCCACGCCGCCGAGGGCGCGGCCATCGAGGAGGCCGACGTGGCCGACCTCACGGCCAACACCGCCGAGGGCGATTTCTTCGAGGCGGCCGAAGCGTTCTTCAGCGGCGACCTCAAGTGGACGCTCGCGGCGCTGCGCCGGCATTTCTTCACCGGCGGCGACGCCCGCCCCGTCATCAGCGCGCTCCAGAACCGCAACCGCATTTTGCTCCAAGTCCGCGCCCTCCTTGATGCCGGCGACTGCCGCCTCGGCCCGCGCGGCCTCGACGGCATGCCGAAAGCGCAGGCGAGCCACGGCGCGAAGTTCGTCGGGGCGACCGAAAAGAGTTCCTACAATCTCTTCAGCCAAAACGCCTGGTATGTCGGCAAACTCGCCGGCGGCGCCAAGCTCCCGACCCTGCGCCGGCTGATCGACAACCAGCAGGATTTCCTCTTCGCCTTCGAGGAAATCGTCCAGCGCCCCCACGAGCAGGAAGAAGTCCTCCGTGAACTCGCCGTGCGCTGTCTGGCGGCGTAGGAACCCGCCGCCACCCGCGCCATGACGCGGGTTGCGCCTCTCCGCTTCTTGCCGCGCTCAGTTTCCCCGGGGCGTGCCGTGCGCTCCGCCGGCGGCTCCACGAGTCACGCCGCGACCTGCGCTCCGCCGCCCGCGGAGCGGCCGGCCCACCTCGGACGGCGCGGCAGGAAACTGAGACGCTCCCATGACGCGCGCCTCCGGTTTTTCCGGTCGCCAACCCCGGACGCGGCCGCTTACTCACCCGTTTTCCCGTGAACGCCCAACCCGAACCCGACTCCGCCGCCGCCATCCCGAACGTCCTCGCCGAACGCTACGCCTCGGGCGTCATGAAGGACATCTGGTCGCAGCACGGCCGCGTCGCCCTCGAGCGCGATTTCTGGATCGCCGTCATGAAGGCCCAGCGCGACCTCGGCGTGCCGATCCCCGCCGACGCCATCAAGGACTACGAGCGCGTCAAATCCGCCATCGACCTCGGCTCCATCGCCAAACGTGAACGCATCACGCTCCACGACGTGAAGGCGCGCATCGAGGAATTCTCCGAACTCGCCAAGCGCCAGTTCATCCACCTCGGACTCACCAGCCGCGACCTCACCGAAAACGTCGAGCAGCTCCAGATTTTCAGCGCGCTCAAACTCGTCCGCTTCAAGGCCGCCGCCGCCCTCCTCGCCCTCGCCGCCCAGGCCGAAGCGCACCGCGACCTGATGATCACGGGCCGCACCCACAACGTCCCCGCCCAGCCCACCACCCTCGGCAAGCGCCTCGCCATGTTCGGCCAGGAACTGCAGGTCGCCTTCGCGCGCATCGAGGCACTCCTCGAACGCTACCCCGTACGCGGCCTCAAAGGCGCCGTCGGCACCCAGCTCGACCAACTCACCCTCCTCGGCGGCGACACCGCCAAAGTCGACCAGCTCGAGTCGCGCGTGATCAAGCACCTCGGCTTCCACGCCTCCTTCGGCGCCGTCGGCCAGGTCTACCCGCGCAGCCTCGACTTCGAGGTCGTCACCGCCCTGCACCAGCTCGGCGCCGCCGCCGCGAGTTTCGCCACGACCCTGCGCCTCATGGCCGGCGCCGGCCTGCTCACCGAAGGATTTCAGCCCGGCCAGGTCGGCTCTTCGGCGATGCCCCACAAGGTCAACGCCCGCAACTGCGAACGCATCTGCGGGTTTTCCACGATTCTCTCCGGCTACGTCACGATGACCGGCGCCCTCGCCGGCCACCAGTGGAACGAGGGCGACGTCTCCTGCTCCGTCGTGCGCCGCATCGCCCTGCCGGATGCGTTTTTCGCGATCGACGGCCTGATGGAAACCTACCTCACCGTGCTCCGGCAGATGGAAGTTTTCCCCGCCGCCATCGGCGTCGAAAACGAGCGCAACCTCCCCTTCCTCGCCACCACCACGATCCTCATGGAGGCCGTCAAGCACGGCGCCGGCCGCGAGACCGCCCATGAGGCGATCAAGGAACACGCCCTGGCCGCCGCGAAAGCCCTCCGCTCCGGCGGTGACGCCGACCTGCTCTCCCGCCTCGCCGGCGACAAACGCCTCGGCCTGGGGAAAAAAGCCCTCGTCGCCATTCTCTCCGAAAACGCCCGCTTCGTCGGCGCCGCGCCGCACCAGGTCGACGCCTTTGTCGCCGACGTGAAGCCGCTCGCCCGCAAACACAAAGGCGCGGCGGACTACCAGCCGGGCCGCCTGCTATAATCATCGCAGCGGGGTCGCAGATGGGCCGCCAACTCCTCGGCGCTCCGGCGGCGCGAACACTTTCGCCGCCTTGGGCCCTCCGCCGCTCGCACGGGAGAACGAGCCCCGCCCGTTTTCCGACATCGGGAAATTTGAGTTTGCATCCCCCTTGCACGGCGCGCTTTCTTTGCCCTCCACGTTCTCTTCAATCCTTTATCTAAAACTGTCATGGCTGAACTCGTAGGAAATGTCTTGGTAGGCCAGTCCGGCGGCCCCACCTCTGTTATCAACGCCAGCGTCGCGGGCATCATCGCGGAAGCGTTGAACCATGAATGCATCGAGGAGATCTATGGCACGCTCAACGGCGTGCTCGGCCTCCTCCAAGAAGAGCTGATCGACCTCGCGTCGGAATCCCAGCAGCAGATCCGCGCCCTCAAGCACACGCCCGGCGCCGCGCTCGGCACCTGCCGTTTCAAGCTCAAGAAACAGGCCGATTTCGACCGCGTCCTCGAGGTCTTCAAGGCCCACAACATCCGTTACTTTTTCTACATCGGCGGCAACGACTCCCAGGACACCGCCGACAAGATCTCGAAGCTCGCCCAGGCGCAGGGCTACGAGCTCCGCGTCATCGGCGTGCCGAAGACGATCGACAACGATCTGCCCGGCACCGACCACTGCCCCGGTTATGCCAGCGCGATCAAATACATCGCGACCAGCGTGCGTGAGCTCGCCGCCGACAACGAGGCCATGGGCCAGGGCGACCTCGTCTCCATCGTCGAAGTCATGGGCCGCAGCGCCGGCTGGATCGCCGCCGGTTCCGCCCTCGCGAAACGCAAGGATCACCCGCACGATCCGCCCCACCTCATCTATCTCCCCGAGATTCCGTTCGACCAGGCCAAGTGCATCGAGGACGTCAAACGCGTCCTCAAGCGCGAGAAATTCTGCCAAATCGTCGTCGCCGAAGGCCTCGTCGATGCCGACGGCAATTACGTCGCGGCGGACGCCGCCACGGACGCGTTCGGTCACGCCCAGCTCGGCGGTGCCGGCGACGCCCTCGCCGAAATCATCGGCGCCAATGTCCCCGGCGTAAAAGTCCGCGTCGCGAAACCCGGCCTGCTCCAGCGCTGCGCCGCGCACGCCGCCTCCAAGACGGACGCCGAAGAAGCCTTCATGGCCGGCGAAGCCGCCGTCGAGGCCGCCATCAACGGCGAGACGGACAAGATGGTCACGCTGCTCCGCGGCGACAAAGACGTCTACTCCTGCGAAACCGGCCTCGCGCCGCTCAGCGACGTCGCGAACTCGATCAAGAAACTGCCCCGCGAGTGGATCAACGAGGACGGCACGAGCATGAACTTCCAGTTCCTGCGCTACGCCCAGCCCCTCATCCAGGGCGAAATCACCCTGCCCCACGACGGTGGCGTGCCGGTCTTCGCCCGTCTGGAAAAGGTCCGCGTGGACAAGGTGCTCCCGGCTTACGAAGTCTGAGCAGGGACCCAACGAACTTAACCGGGGCCGGTCGCAAGACCGGCCCTTTTTTGTGCCCCGACGAACGGATCGTTCCGACGTCGAGCGGACTTCAGTCCGCCTTTCTTGCCCGGGGGATCGCCAAGCCGAAGGCGGACTGACGTCCGCCCTACGCCAAACACGCCGCGACGAGCCTCGCGTGCACGTCCGTCGCCGCGATCGCCGTACCTCCGGGACTCGCCCCCGTCCCGATCAGCACCGGCCACTCGCGCGAATCCGCCGGACAGGTGCCGTGCGAACCTTTCACGAGTGAGGGATCGAGCGAGATCAGGTCCATGAGCATCCGGAAACCGAGCGCCTTGCGCAGGAGTTTCCCTGCGACCTTCAGCTTCGGCAACGCGATCCGCGGATCGATCAACAACTCCACGGGGTCGTAGCCGTATTTGCGGTGGATATCGACGCAGCGCGCAAAATCCGGCGCCTTCGCGTCGTCGTCCCAATAATAATAGGTGAACCAGGCGTCCTCCGCCGAAAACGCCACGAGATCCCCCGACCGCGCGTGATCGAGTCCCTCGGCGCGCTGTCCGTCCGCATCGAGCACCCGCGCGACACCGTCGACACTCTCAACCGCCGCGCGCACGGCCGCGAGGAGCGAGCGATCGTTCACGTAGATGTGCGCGACCTGATGGTCGGCGATGGCGAAAACCTTGCTCGCGCCACAATCCATCAGCTCCCGCCCGAGTTCGTCTTTGATCGTGATCCAGCCGCGCGCGCGAAATACGCGATTGAGCGCAATCGAGCGCTTCACCGCGGTGATCCCATATTCCGAAAGCACGACGGAGCGGACGCCGCGCTGCGCATAAAAATCGATCAGGCCGCCCGCCACGCGGTCGATCGCGCGATAGTCGGCCGCCAGGCGCGGATTGTCGGGTCCGAGACGCTGGAGATTGTAGTCGAGGTGCGGCAGGTAAACGAGTGAGAGGTCCGGCTTATGCCGCTCCTCGATCCACTCGGCCGAGCGCGCAATCCACTCGCTCGACGCGATGCCCGCCAGCGGACCCCAGAACGCCGGAAACGGAAACGGCCCGAGGTCGGCCTTGATCTCGTCCCGCAG
The DNA here is from genome assembly GCA_903948415.1 of uncultured Opitutia bacterium. Taxonomy (GTDB): domain Bacteria; phylum Verrucomicrobiota; class Verrucomicrobiia; order Opitutales; family Opitutaceae; genus GAS368. The sequence continues at coordinate 15,445 of CAJAYO010000108.1, forward strand.
TCCCATCGGATGCGTGTAAACATCGAAGACCTTGCGCCCGTCGGCGGGATACATCGGCCGCGGCGTGATCGACCAATCGGCGCTCGCATACATGTTATACCACCAAAAGAGCTTCGCGCAGGTAAACCCCGGCCGCCGTTCGCGCAGCGTCTCCCAGAGTTTTTCCCCCTGCACGACATGGTTGGACTGTTTCCAAAACTGATGCTCCGCGAGCGTGCGGTCATACCAGCCGTTGGCCACGCAACCGTGCCCCGCCGGCGGGCGCCCCGTGAGATACGTGCTCTGCGCCGTGCAGGTGACGGCCGGCAACACCGGCTTCACGCGGATCAGGCCGCCCTGTGCCGCCAGCGCCGACAGCCGCGGCGTCTCCGGCCCGAGGATGCGCGGCGTGAGCCCCACGACGTTGAGAATGGCGGTGCGTTCAGCCATACCGCTCCCGCAATTCATCAAACGCCGCCTTCACCACGGCGCCGTCGATCTCGTGAATCTCCAACCGTACACCCGGGGCGCGGATCATTGGGATGCTCAGGCGGCCGCCGAGATGTTCGCGAAACTCCTCGAGGCCATCGAGCATGTCCTGCCGGCCGGTCGAACTGCGAATTTCCTTCACCGGCGCAAACAGCTCGAAACCGAGCCCCTGAATCACCGCGAGGATCCGCTCCGCTTCCGCCTCCGGCAGCAGCCCGGTCCGCCGCGCGTAGATGAGATCGATCGCCATGCCCACCGCGACCGCTTCGCCGTGGCTCACGCGAAACTCCGAGAGCTGCTCCAGCTTGTGCGCCGCCCAGTGACCGAAATCGAGCGGGCGCGCCGATCCGCGCTCGAACGGATCGCCCGCCGTCGCGATGTGCTCCATGTGCTGCCGCGCGCTCTCGCGAATCACCGCCTCAAAGGCCTCCGGCTCAAACTGCGCCAACGCCGTCACCCGCGCCGCAATAAATTCAAAAAACGCCGCATCGCGGATGAGCGCGACCTTGACCGCTTCGATCAGCCCCACGCGCCGCTCGCGCACCGGGAGCCCGTGCAGCAGCGAAAGATCGTTGATAATCGCGTGCGGCACGACGAACGCGCCGAGCCAGTTTTTCTTGCCGAAAAAATTCACGCCGTTCTTCACGCCCACGCCGCCGTCACCCTGGCTCAGGCTCGTCGTGGGCAGCCGCACGAGCGGAATCCCGCGGTGCGCCGTGGCCGCCGCAAAGCCCACGAGGTCGAGCACCGCGCCGCCACCGACCGCGACGACATACGAATGCCGGCACAGCCCGGCTGCCTCGATGGCCTTCCAGACGAGTTCGAGCTGGGAAAAATCATTCTTGATCCGCTCCCCGCCCGGGAGCGCCACCGGCGGTGCCGCGAGCTTTACCGCCTCGCCCCGCGCCGCGAACCACCGCGTGATTTTCTCCGCAAACCCCGGAAACGGCGTCTCCAGCCCCGCATCCCACACGACGAGCGCTCGGACGTTTTCTCCCGGCTCCCGCGGCGCCAGCGTCTGCGCCAGCGTGAGATTGTCCGGCGCGAACACATCGCGCGTGAAAATCAGCCGATGCTCATGCTGCAGGATGATGGGGAACGAAAGATGGGGCGAAGACTCGGCCATGGCAGTGAGGTTTTTGCCGGCAACCGCGGGGCGACGGCAAGGATGCATTCGTCAGGAAAGTCGGGCGAGGTCTCTGCCCCGCGCGCGGAGGCGTGAAGGACAGGTCAGAGACCAGCCCTCATTTCCTCCGTCAGCTCGACGCTGCCTTGCGTTGCGCCCACTTCCCGAGCGGCACGGCTGCCGCGCAACACGCGGCGGGAATCCACGCGGCACTCGCCAACAGCGCGAACGCGTCAACGAAGGGAATGAACGCGAGCATCTTTCGGACAATTTTCCCGAGCTTTTCCGCCGGAGCACCGGGGCGGTATTCGCGGCGGGCGAGCAGGCTGAGGACGACGATGTAGACGAACAGCGCAACGAGCCACGCGCTGAAGGTGCGGCTCATGAATTGGCCGGGCAGCGTCGCGAGCGTGACGGCGAGCATCACGCGGCAGCCGGCCATCAGCAGCACGGAGCCGGTCCAGCGTTTGTGCAGCCAGTCGTAGAGCAGAATCGTCGCGCCAAGGCCGGCGGCGGCCAACGGCGAGGCGCCCAGAAACCCCAGCAGGCCGAGGCCGAGCGCGAGTTGGAGTCCGCCGACCCAGCCGGCGGTCGAGCGGGCGATGAGGCCGCGGGGAATCGCGCGTTCGGGGCGGTGTTTCCGGTCGAAGCCGGCATCAAAGACATCGTTGAGCGTCGTCCCGCCCGCGTAGGCGAGGCTGCCGGCGAGCAACGTGAGCGCGAGCAGGCCGGGCGCCGGCCACGTGCCGACGACGGGCGCTGAAAGCACGAGGGCGGCGAGAACGTTGCTCCAGACGGACGGGAAATTGCCGGCGCGGGCGAGATCGAGCCAGAGGCGGAAGGAAGAAGCGGCGGGAGGCGCGGCGGTCATCGTGACCCGCTTCGGGAGAAGCGGGAGGGTCGCCGGTTAAAGGTGACTTCGGTCCCTGCTCTCACGAGCAGGGCTACGGGAGAGAAGGTCATGTTAGGCGAGGCCCCGCGCGGCGAGCGCCGCGAGGGTCCACTCGTATTCGCTCACCAACTGATCCTCGATGCCGACCCGCAGCCCAGGCGGGAGGACCTCCCACGTGTAGGTCTCCATCTCGGCGTGCTGGCACGCATCAGGATGCGCCTGCATCCAAGCGAGCGCACCGAGGAGGTGGTCGCGGGTGTCGCCAAACGGCGCGCCGGGCGCGGCGTGGAGCGGCAGGTGAAAATGCACCCGCCACTCATCGTCGGGCTGCGAGGGCGCGGGATCGGCCAAAGCATCGGGCAGATCGACGTAGCGCTTCCGCACGACACCGGTCCGGGGATCGCCTACGACGACTTGGTGCAAATAGGTCGGCTCGACGAAGGCGGCGAGTGCGGCGCGGCCGGCGGCGTCGGGTTTCACGCGGAGCGCGGAGCTGAGGTGAATCTTGCTCAGGCGCAGGCCGGCGGCGGCGAGGCGGTCGAGCGCGGCGGGCGCGGACTCAAACTCCACGCCGAGATGGCAGCAGTCGTAGTTCACCCCGACGCGGCGCAGCAGGCCCTCGGCGTCGACGGCGCGGTCACTCGCGCGCCAGCCGTTAAAAAAGTCGACCGTCTCGGGCGTGGTCTCGAAATAACAGCATGGCTCCGGCTCAAGACCGAGGTGCAGATCGCGACCGGTGCGCGCAGAGAGGTCGGCGATGGTGCGGCCGATGGCGGTGACGTTGGCGAAGATCGCGGCGCGGCGGGCGGGGTCGTCGTTGGTCCAGCCTTTGAAGGAGCCGGGCACCGTACTCACGCTGCCGGCGATGCCCGCGGGCACGAGGTGCGCGATGAGTTCGAAGAGGCGCTGCGTGTAGGCGAGGCGCTCGGGCGTGGACCAGTCCGGCGCGTAGACCTGCTCCTTGACCCGCGTGCCGTGAAAGCTGCCGTAGGGAAATCCGTTGATCGTGAAAACGTAACAGTCATGCGCGTCGAGCCAGCGGCGGAAGGCGGTGAGTGCGGCGGGTTGCGCGAGCTCCTCGGCCGCGCGGGCCCCGAGCCGCAGGCCGATCGCATAGGGTCGGCCGGCGGCGACGCGACGGCGGACGACGAGCGTGTGGCGCTCCAGCGTATCCAAGGTCTGGGCCCACGTTTCGCCGCGGTGGACGTTGGTGCAGTAGGCGAGGTGGAGGCCGTGATTGAGCTTCATGCCGGCGAGTTAAGCGCCGAGCCGAAACTTCGGGCACTGCGACAGGAAGCGGACGGGATTTTGATACAGCACCTCATCCACAAACTCGGCGGTATGGCCGCGACGGCGCATCTCAAAGGCGGTCTTCGGCACGGCGAGCGGATCGCTCACGCCCCAGTCGCAGGCGGAGTTGAGCCAGATGCGGTCGTGGCCGGCGGTCTCCAACATATCGACGGCGCGCGGCGGCGAGGATTTCGAGTCGGGATAGAGCGTGATGCCAGCCCAGAAGCCGCGGTCGAGGACGTAACGCACGGTGTGTTCCTCGACGTGGTCGATGATCACGCGGCCGGGCTTCACGCCCTGGTGCGAGAGGAGCAAATCGACGATGAGGCGCGTGCCCTTGAGCTTGTCCTCGAGGTGCGGCGTGTGGACGAGGATGAGCTGGTCGTGCTTCACCGCCAGGTCGACGTGCTGTTCGAGGACTTTGAGCTCGTTGCGCGTGTTGCGATTGAGGCCGATTTCGCCGATGCCGAGGACGTTCGGTTTCGCGAGAAACTCGGGGATCATCGCAAGCACGTCGGCCGCGAGGGCGAGGTCTTCGGATTCCTTTGGGTTGATGCAGAGCCAGGAGAAATGGGGGAGGAGAAACTTCGCGGCGCGCGCGGGCTCGTATTCGGTGAGTTGCCGGAAGTAATCGCGGAAGCCGTCGACCGAGCTCCGGTCGTAACCGGCCCAGAAGGCGGGTTCGCAGACGGCCTGGCATCCGGCCGTGACCATCGCCTGATAGTCGTCGGTCGTGCGGCTGACCATGTGGCCGTGGGGCTCGATGTAGCGCATGGGGGGGGGGGAAGTGAGAGTGAAAGGGAAAGTGAGCGTGAACAGGAGCGCGGGAGGATCGAAGGGTGTTTCTAGCGGTGAGCCGCCGCCACTTTCATTTTCCCCTTCACGTTCACTTTCCCTGTCCCTTTCCCTCCGCCCGTGGCGGGCGGCTGCCACGCGCCCAGGGCGGCTTTGCCGGTGGAGACGGCATCGGGTTTCGTCGTCGGGTCGCTCAGTTGTTCGAGGATCCGGCGAGCCCGTTCGGGTTGGCCGTCAACGAGGAGTTTCGCGGCTTGGCGCAGGGCCGTGCAGCGGAAGTCGTCCGCGGCACCATACCGTTCGACCCGGTCGAGAAAGGCGGCGACCTCGATGAGCTTGGCGCGCACGGGGACGAAGCCGTGATCGACCAGACCGCGCGGCGAGGCGTTGGCGGGCAATTGACCCGGGGAGCGGGGGGAGCGCGTCTTGGGCATGGGCGGAAGACACTCAAAAGTCACATTCGGGAAAACAGGTCAAAGTAAACCATCGGCGGCGCGTAAATCAAACAGGGGGGCGCCCACGGAACGCTTGAACCGATCGCCGCTCTCACGCGTCATCCCCGCAACCCACCCATGACCGAACACCTGATTCTCGTGAACGAGCAAAACCGCGCGGTCGGGCGCGGGGAAAAATTGGCCGTGCACGAGGCGGGACTGCTCCACCGGGCGTTCTCGGTTTTTTTGGCCGATGCGGACGGCCGCATTCTGCTCCAGCAGCGCAGCCGGAAAAAATACCACTCGGGCGGGTTGTGGGCGAATTCGTGCTGTGGCCACCCGCGGCCCGGCGAGCGCACGCGTGCCGCGGCGGAGCGGCGGCTCGGCGAAGAACTCGGCGCGACGACGCGGCTGCGCTTCGGTTTTCGCGCGCACTACCGCGCGAAGTTTGCGAACGGGTTGGCGGAAAACGAAATCGTTTACGTCTACTTCGGAGCGCTGCCGTCGAAGCTCCGGCTGAACCCGGCGGAGGTCGCGGCGGTCGCGTTGCAGACGTTTGCCGAGCTGAAGGCGGACGCGGCGCGGCGACCGGAGCACTATGTGTTTTGGCTCAACCATTATCTCACGCAGCACGACCGCGAGATCCGCGCCGGGTTGAAGCGAGTGTCGTAGGCCCGGCCGGTGGCCGGGCGCAGCAGGGTCCATTTCCCCCGCCCGAGGAAACCCGGCCACCGGCCGGGTCTACAAGCAAGGCGTCCGTCCCCCTCACGCCTTCGCCGATTCGGCGACCGCCACATACGGCTCTTCGCGCAACTCCACGGCGCGTTTCCCGGCGAGGAGCTGCCACCAGACGCGGGCGTTCGCGAGCAACACAATCACGACCAGCACGAGAAACGTGCCGGTCACGACTGCGTCGACCCGGTTGTTGAAGAGTTGGGCGCTCCACTGCTTCAGCTCGGCGGGCGTTCCCCCGGCGGCAATCTTGGCTTCAAAGTTTCTCGCCAGCGCGAGGAAACCGAGCGGCGCCGGGCTGAAAATCTTCATCAGGCCGGCGCTCATCGTCACGGCGAGCAGCCAGCAGAGCGGCGCGACGGTCACCCACACGTAGCGCGTCCGGCCCATCTTGATCAGCACGGTCGTGCCGAGCGCGAGGGCGAGCACGGCGAGGAGCTGGTTGGCGATCCCGAAGATGGGCCAGAGGGAGTTGATGCCGCCGAGCGGATCGACGACGCCCTGATAGAGAAAGTAGCCCCAGGCCCCGACGAAGAGCGCGGTGGCGAGCGTGCCGGCGCCGTTGGATTGGGTGTTGCCCAAAGGTTTCCACAGGGTGCCCAGCAGATCCTGGACGATGAAACGGCCCACGCGCGTGCCGGCGTCGATCGTCGTGAGGATGAACAGCGCCTCGAACATGATCGCGAAGTGATACCAGAGCGCGAGGGCGGACGGGCTGCGGAAGACGCCGGCGAACATGTGCGCCATGCCGACGGCGAAGGTCGGCGCCCCGCCGGTGCGGCCCACCATGTTTTTTTCGCCGACGCTCGCCGCCAGGGCGGACATCTCGCCCGTTGTGACCGGGAAGCCGAGCGCGGTGACCTTGGCCGTTACGGCTTCGGGCGTGCCGGCCATGTTGATGGCGAAATATTGGCCGGGCTCCATCGCGCAGGCGGCGATGAGCGCCATGATGCCCACGCACATTTCGGTGACCATCGCGCCGTAACCGACGATGCGGATGTCGCGTTCGTTGCCCAGCAGCTTGGGCGTGGTGCCCGATGAAATCAGCGAGTGGAACCCGGAGATGGCGGCGCACGCGATCGTGATAAACACGAAGGGGAACACCGGGCCGGCGAACACCGGCCCGCTGCCGTCGATAAACTTGGTGAGCGCCGGCATCTTCAGCGTGGGCGCGAGCACGATGACCGCGACCCCGAGGGCGAACACCGTGCCGATTTTCATGAACGTGCTGAGGTAGTCGCGCGGCGCGAGCAGCAGCCAGACCGGGAGCACCGAGGCGGCGAACCCGTAGCCCATGATCCACCACGCGATCGTCGTGCCGTTGAGCGTGAGATACTGCTCGAGCGCGGTGCCGTGGAGAAACTGGCCGCCCCAGACCGAAGCGAGAAGGGCGGCGACGCCGAGCACGCTGATCACCGCAAGACCTTTGCCGCTCTGGCCGACGCCGCGCATGCCAAGGCCCATGAGCACGGCGATCGGCATCGTGCAGGCGATGGTGAAAAGGCCCCACGGGCTTTCCGCGAGCGCCTTCACGACGACGAGCGCGAGCACCGCGAGCAAAATCACCATGATCGCGACAATGCTCACGAGGGCGA
>CAJAYO010000109.1 GCA_903948415.1 uncultured Opitutia bacterium
CGAACAAGGACGCGCCATGAGACTCGATCCGCTCCACCTCTGCCTCCTCTTTTCCAGCGCGCTCTTCTGCGTCGGCCTCGTCGGCGCACTCGCCCGCAGCAGCACCATCCTCGTCCTCCTCGGCGTCGAACTGATGCTCAACGCCGCCAATATTAATTTCATCGCGTTCTGGCGCTACGGCCCCGCCGCCTCGCCCGCCACCGGCGTGATGTTCGTCATCTTCTCGATCGCCGTCGCCGCCGCCGAAGCCGCCGTCGGCCTCGCCCTGATCATCGCCGTTTACCGCCACCAGCAGAGCATCCGCCTGCAGGAAGCGAACCGCCTCAAAGGATGAAAACCTCCCCTCCCATTTCAGAGGTGGAGCGCGTTGACCCCAACGCGATTTCAGAACGTCCGCGCGCCTCTCGGCGCCGTTCAAGCCGCCAGCGCCCTCCGATTTTTTGCGCCTCTTTGCGGCAAAAATTCTGACCCATGAGCCTCTCCGCCCAATCCCTCTGGCTCATCCCCGCCCTGCCGCTCCTCGCCGCGGCCCTCGGCGCCCTCGCCCCTCGCCGCGCCCGCACCCTCGCCGCCGGCGCCGCCATCGGCGCGCTCGCGCTCTCATTCTTCCTCTCCTGCGCCGCGCTCAGCACCGCCCTCGCGAATCCCGCCGCGCACCTCACCCACAACTTCACCTGGTTCGAACTCGGCAACGACACCGTCCGCCTCGGCTGGCTGCTCGACCCGCTCACCGCGTTCATGTGCACGATGGTGACCTTCGTCGGCACCCTCATTTTCATTTTCAGCCTCGGCTACATGAAGGAGGACGAAAACTTCAAACAGTTCTTCTGCTTCCTCAGTCTCTTCGCCGCCGCGATGCTCGGCCTCCTCGTCGCCAACAGCCTCCTCCTCCTCTTCGTCTGCTGGGAACTGGTCGGTCTCGCCTCGTATCTGCTCATTGGATTCTGGTTCCACAAACCGTCCGCCGCCGCCGCCGCGAAAAAAGCCTTCATCACCACGCGCATCGGCGACCTCGGTTTTCTCCTCGGCCTCCTCTGGCTCTACGACTCCGCCGGCTCCCTCCTCCTCTACGACCACGGTCACGGCGTCCTCGAAGCCACCGCCCTCGGCGCCCTCGGTTCCGCCGCCACCGTCGGCGGTCTCACCGTCGCCAGCGCCATCGGCCTCCTCCTCTTCTGCGGCGCCGTCGGCAAGTCCGGCCAGTTCCCGCTCCACGTCTGGCTCCCCGACGCGATGGAGGGCCCGACGCCCGTCTCCGCCCTCATCCACGCCGCCACCATGGTCGCCGCCGGCGTGTTCCTCATGGCGCGCGTTTATCCGCTGCTCACGCCCGACGCGCTGCAAGTGATCGCCCTCATCGGCGCCCTCACCGCGCTCCTCGGTGCCGTCATCGCCGTCGCCCAATACGATCTCAAGCGCATCCTCGCCTTCTCCACCGTCTCCCAACTCGGTTACATGATGCTCGCGATCGGCGTGGGCGCCCCCGGCGCCGCGATCTTCCACCTCCTCACCCACGCGTTCTTCAAAGCCCTCCTCTTCCTCGGCGCCGGCTCCGTCATCCACGCCGCCCACCACGAGCAGGACATCCGGCAACTCGGCGGACTCTCCGCGAAGATGAAACTCACCTTCGCCACTTTCGCCATCGGCACGATGGCCCTCGTCGGTGTCCCGCTGTTCTTCTCCGGGTTCTGGAGCAAGGAAGCCATCCTCCACGCCGCGCAGGCCAGCTCCGGTTCCCCCTTCCCGTTTTACGCGGCGCTGATCGGCGTCGTCCTCACCGCCTTCTACAACACCCGCCTGATCTCCGAGGTTTTCTTCGGCCATGGCCGCAGTCGCGCCGCCAACCACGCCCGCGAAAATTCCGCCGTGATGACCACCCCGCTCGTCATCCTCGCCGTCTTCGCCGTCGTCCTCGGTTTCCTCGGCACGCCCGCCTACCCGTGGCTCCAGGCCCGCCTCAACGGCGAGACCGCCGTCCACGGCCACTCCCTCTTCGAAGGCGTCGGACTCATGGTTCTCTCCATCGTCCTTGTCGCCGCCGGCATCGGCGCCGGCTGGTTCCTCTACGGCCGCAAGCTCCGCCTCCGCACTAAAGCCACCGCGCCCGACCCGCTCGCCACCGCCGCCCCGCGCACCCACGCCTTCCTCGGCGCGCGCCTGCAATTCGATGAACTCTACGCCGCCACCGTCGGCGTCCTGAACACGTTCCTCGCCACCGCCGCCGACTGGTTCGACCGCTACGTCTGGGGCGGCATCGTCCACTTCCTCGCCCTCCTCGGTGAATTCTCCGGCACGGTGAACCGCGAGGCCGACGAACAGGGCCTCAACGCCGGCTTCGACGCCACCAGCGAAAAACTCCGCGGCACCGGCCTGGCCTATTCCCGCGCCCAGACCGGTGACGCCCACGGTTACCTCCGCTTCCTCGCCGTCGGCTTCGTCGTCCTCGCGCTCGTCGCGATTTTTGGAGGTGTCGCATGAACACCCTCCCGCTCCTCTCTCTCGTCGTCTTTACCCCGTGGGCGGGCGCCGCGCTCCTCACCTTTTTGCGCGGGGCGAGTCCCGCCACCACCCGCGCGCTCACGCTCCTCTTCTCGCTTTCCACCCTCGCGCTCTCCGCGGTCCTCCTCGCCGGCTTCAACCCCGCCTCGATCGCCCCCCAGTTCGTCGAGCGCTCCACCTGGATCTCCGCCCTCAACGTCCACTATCACCTCGGCCTCGACGGCCTGAGCCTCCTCCTCGTCCTCCTCACCGGCCTCCTCACGCCGGCCGCCCTCCTCGCCTCCTGGTCGTTCCTCTCCCCGTCTTCCGCGTCTTCCTCTCTTCAATCTCCCCGCCTCTTCGGCTCCCTCTTCCTCCTCCTCCAGGGCGCCGCCCTCGGCGTCTTCCTCGCCCTCGATTTCTTCCACTGGTTCCTCTTCTGGGAACTCAGCCTCGTCCCGGCATTTTTCCTGATCAAACTCTGGGGCGGTCCCGGCGCCACGCGTGCCGCGTATCAATTCGTCGTCTACACCATCGGCGGCAGCGCCTTCATGCTCGTCGGCTTCGCCGCCCTCTTCGTCGCCACCGGCACGCTCGATTTCGCCCAGCTCGCCCAACTCGCCCGCGACGGCACGCTCGCCGCCCAACTCCCCGGCGGCGCCCATCAGGTCGTTTTCCTCGGCGTTCTCCTCGGCCTCGCCGTCAAAGTCCCGCTCTGGCCCTTCCACACCTGGCTCCCCGCGACCTACGCCGAAGCCCCCACCGGCGCCTCGATGTTCCTCACCGGCGTCATGTCGAAGATGGGCGTCTACGCGTTCCTCCGGATCCTGTGGCCGATCTTCCCGACCCCGCTGCACACCGCCGCGCCGTGGCTCATCGCCCTCGCCCTCGGCGGCGTGGTCTTCGGCGCCTTCGCCGCGCTGAAGCAGACCGACCTCAAGCGCATGGTCGCCTACTCCTCCGTCAACCATCTCAGCTACTGCCTCCTCGCGCTCTTCGCCGTCTCCTACGCCACCGGCCGCAACGCCCCCACCGGCCCCGCCGCCTCCGCCGCGCTCAGCGGCACCCTCCTGCAGATGTTCAACCACGGCCTCTCCGCCGCCGCCCTCTTCGCCTGCGTCGGTATTCTGGAAAACCGCTCCGGCGGGAAACGCGGCCTCGCCGATTTCGGCGGCGTGCGCACCGCCGCCCCCGTTTTCGCCGGCCTCTGCGGCGTCGCGCTCTTCTCCTCCCTCGGTCTCCCCGGCCTCAACGGCTTCGTCGGCGAATTCCTCCTCTTCCGCGGCGTCTTCGGCCTCCATCCCGCCGCCGCCGCCATCGCCACCCTCGGTCTCCTCGCCACCGCCCTCTTCCTCCTCACCTTCTGGCAACGCGTCTTCCACGGCCCGCGCGCCGGGGCCGCCGCCACCGCCTTTCCCGACTGCACCATGGTCGAACGCGTCACGCTGGTCCCGCTCGTCGCGCTGATGTTCGTGTTCGGTCTCTTCCCCGGCCTGCTCACCGGCCTCTTCAATCCGCTCATCACCTCGTGGGCCGACCACCTCACGCTGCCATGAACGCGCTGCCGCTCTCGATCTACGTCTCCTTCGCCGGCGCCCTCCTCGCGCTCGCGGCGGGCGCGCGTTCCCACTCCCTCGCCCGCTGGGTCGCGCTCGCCACCGCCCTCACTTCCTGGGCGATCGTCCTCGTCGGCGCCGCCCAATTCGTCCCGTCCCCCGGCCTCCAGGATCTCGTCGACCTCCCGTGGATCGCCGAACTCGGCATCCGCTACCACCTCGCGGTCGACGGCATCAGCCTCACGCTCCTCGTCCTCACCGGTCTCGCCGCGACCGCCGGCGTCCTCTTCTCCTGGAACATCGAACACCGCGTCGGCGAATTCTTCGCCCTCTACCTCGCCCTCATCGGGGGCGTCTACGGCGTGTTTCTCAGCGCCGACGCCTTTACGTTCTTCGTCTTCTACGAAATCGCGATCGTCCCGAAATACTTCCTCATCGCCAACTGGGGTTCGCCCGCCACCCGCGAACACGCCGCGATGAAGCTCGTCCTCTATTCCTTCGCCGGCAGCGCCCTCGTCCTCGCCGGTCTCCTCTGGGCCAACGCCGCCGCCGTCGCCCACGGCGCCCCGTCGAGCTTCGCCCTCCACGACCTCGCCGCCGCCGCCACGCAGTTCTCCCGCGGCGAACAGATCGGCCTCTTCGCCCTCGTCTTCACCGGCTTCGCCGTCCTCGCCGGTATGTTCCCTTTCCATACGTGGGCGCCCACCGGCCACGTCGCCGCGCCCACCGCCGCCTCCATGCTCCTCGCCGGCGTCGTCATGAAACTCGGCGCCTACGGTTGCCTTCGCGTCGCCCTGCCGCTCTTCCCCGTCGGACTCGTCTTCTGGCAACCGACCATCGCCGCCCTCGCCCTCATCGGCATCCTCTACGCCGGCTTCATCGCCCTCGTGCAGGACGATTTCAAATTCGTCATCGGCTACTCGAGCGTGAGCCACATGGGCTTCGTCCTCCTCGGTCTCGCCGCCGCCAACTCCACCGCCGTTGCCGGTGCCGTCCTCCAGATGTTTTCGCACGGCGTGATCGCCGGCCTCCTCTTCGCCGTCGTCGGCCGCATGGTCTACGAACGCACCCACACCCGGAAACTCGCCGATCTCCGCCAGCTCCCGCTCCATCGCCTGCTCCCGTTTGCCGCGCTGACCTTCGTCCTCGCCGGCCTCGCCTCGATGGGCCTGCCCGGTTTCAGCGGCTTCCCCGCCGAACTCACGATTCTCATCGGCGTATGGAAAACGTCGCCTGCGTGGGCCCTCTTCGCCGGTTTTGGTATCCTCATCGCCGCCGCCTTCACCCTCCGCGCCATCCAGGTCTCCTTCTTCGGCTCGACTCAGCATGCTCCCGTAGCGGCGAGCGCCCGCGAGCCGACCCACGACGCCCCCGC
>CAJAYO010000110.1 GCA_903948415.1 uncultured Opitutia bacterium
CACAAAACGCGCGTAGGGTTTGTCGGTGTTGAGTGCGCGCACGACGTAGTCGCGGTAGGGCCAGGCGTTGGGGCGGAGCTTGTCTTTGTCGTAGCCGTGGGTGTCGCCGTAGTGGACGACATCGAGCCAGTGGCGCGCCCAGCGTTCGCCGGAGCGGGGGGAGGCGAGGAGTTGTTCCACGAGGCGGGGGTAGGCGTCGGGAGCGGCGTCGGCGGCGAACGCGGCGATCGCTTCGGGCGTCGGCGGCAGGCCGGTGAGATCGAAAGAGAGGCGGCGGATGAGCGTGCGGGCGTCGGCGGCGGGGGCTGGGGCGAGGCCGTGGGCGGCGAGTTGGGCGTGGATGAACGCGTCGACGGGATGGCCGGCCGGGGCGGGCGGGGCGACGGGGGCGAGGGGGCGGAGGGACCACCAGTCGAGCGGATCGGCGAGGGCGACGCTGGCGGAGTCGGGCCAGACGGCGCCGGCGTCGATCCAGGCGGTGAGGGTGGCGATTTCCGCGGGGCTGAGCGGATCGCCCTCGGGCGGCATCTTCATGTCCTCGACCTCGCCCTTGAGATACTTGACCAGCGGACTCGAGGCCCCTTTGCCCGGCAAGATGTTGGGGGCGCTGCCCTCGCCGCCGGTGAGGGCGAGGGACTTCACATCGAGGCGGTAGCCGCTCTTTTGTTTCTCCGGGCCGTGGCACTTGATGCAGTGGGCGGCGAAGATCGGGCGGACGTCGCGGGTGAAATCGGGGGCGGCCGAGGCGCGGGCCGGGGCGAGGAGGAGGACGCCAAGCGTGGCGAATCGGCCGCATAACGCGGCGGCCGGGCGGCTCAATAATGGGGGACGAACGTTCACCGCGTGCTCGGGATGGTGCCCAATTCCTCCAGGCCGACAGCCGCGACTGGTCGTGAAAACTGACGGCGATCGTGGCGGGGACTGCGAAACGCCAGCGCTGATGGGGGGAGGGCCGAGGAAGTCATGGTTGAACGTGGTGGCGACGTTGGGCGGCGTCGTCGAGGGGAAGTGACCGTAGGAGCGCGCCGCTCAGTAAGCCAAGCCGCGAAAATTCCTGACGCGATGAAACGTGATGAGGTTGCCGTTATGCGCAGACTGGGCCCGCTCGTCGCCGCTGCGCGCGAGGATCACGAGGTCGTCGCCGTCGATGGCCATCGAGGCATAATGCCGGGCGCCGCGATTGCCCGGGCCGATCGCGACGAGGCCGGCAAAACACCAATCGACCATGTTTTTTGAGAAGTGCAGCACGAGCCTGGTCCGTTCGTTGTTGGGGAGTTGATAGCGATCCGCCGGCAGCGCGTCGGGACGGGTCATCGAGTCGGTGGCTTGGGTGCCGAGGAGCCAATAGAGTTTGGTCGGTTCGTCGTAGAGCACGTGGAAGCGCATCTGACCTCCGGGAAAGGGCAGGAAGAGCTGGGTTTTGCCAGACGGGGCGCGGACGAGTCCGGTCGTCATCGTGCCGTCGTCGTTTTCGACGACTTGGGCGATGGCCGCGTAGCCGGTGCCGCCGGTGTGCGCGCGGAGAAAGAGATGAAACGTGCGCTGCTGCGGGTCGAACCACTGGTGATGGGGATCGGTGATCTGGACGACGTTGGTCTCCAACCAGCCCATCGGATGCATGGGGTGGCCGGGAGAGACTTGGTTCGCCAGCGGAAATTTCTGAGCGAAGAAAGGCACGCCGAAATAATCGAGCGCGAGGTCGTTCTGGCGGTAGCCGGGGAGGAGGTCGGCAAACGCCAGCTCGGACGAGTAGCTCCAGCTGGAAGGTTGGGTGAGATCGTCTTGCTCGCGGGCGCGCAGGAGGACCGGGGCGAGATTGCTGATCGTCCAGCCTGACTTGTTGTCCTCGTAGAGGCGTCGCTCCATCACGAGGTAGACGTTGCCCTTGGCGTGCCAGACGTTGCACGCGGTCGCATACCAATTTGGTTTCTTCGTCCCGAGATCGGCGGGCGCGGACCAGTGTTCGCCGCGATCATCCGAGCGCATGATCTTCAGGTCGCCGTCGTGGCCGAGATAGTAGAGTGAACGGCCGGCGCGGAAGAGGCGGGCTTGGGAAATGTTGGGGGTGGCGCGGATGGTCCAGGTGAGTCCGCCGTCATCGGATGTCGCGAGGCGCGCCCACGGGTTGCCCTGCTTGCGCCATTCGCTGTTCACGCCGCTGCGCTCGCTCGCGGCCACCAGGCGGCCGCCGTCGAGGCGAAGGATCGAGGGCGTGTTGAGCGGGGTGGGGCCGCCGGGCGGAGATTCGTCGAAGACGACGTGATCCTGCGCGAGGGCGCGGATGGCGCCTTGGGCGGGGGTCTTCCCGGAGTCGGCGGCGAACGCCGGGAAGGCGGCGCAGAGCGGGAGAGATCCTGCGATCCCCACCAGCCATCGGAGAATTCGGCGCGAAGGAAAGGGGGAGGCCATGAGGACCGAGAGGGTCAGAAGGTCAGCGAGTTCGTCCAAACCTACCTGCGCGGTTGGCCGTGGAAACTGACGCCGAGGTGGGCGGGGACGATGTAGCCGGAGCCGTTGTGGCGGAGAAGGCCGAGCGTGGGTGGGTGCAGAGTGAATCCGAGCATGGGCGGGCTTGGCGGTGAAGGCGGTTGAAGATCAAAACGACGCCTTGGCGCCGAGGGTGAAATTGGCGCCGAAGGCGTTTTCGTTGGTGAGGCGGGCCCAGTTGGGCAGGTTGGCGGATTCGCGGGAATTGGTGCGCGCCGCGTTGAAGAGGTTGGTGCCGGAGGCGAAGAGCGAAACGCGTTTCGTCAGGCGATACTCGGCGGTGGCGTCGAACAGGCTGCGCTCCTCGACGAAGGATTGGCCGGGTTGCCCGGCGAGGGTGGTGACGGCCCCATCCAGGCGGCCTTCGAAGTTCCAGCCAAAGCCGAGCCGCAGTTTGGTGGACTGGTAGTTGAGCCAGACGGACGCCTTTTGCCGATGCATGGAGCCCCAGCCGCCGCGTTGGCCGTCGGGGTCGGAGAGGTTGAGCGAACCGCGCAGGCTGAAGCCGCGCGCCCACCGGGGGAGCACCGGATCCAGCGCATGGCGCATTTCAAATTCCCAGCCGGAGACGATCGCCTTGCCGGCGTTGAACGACGTGGCGGCGGCCCAGCCGACATAGTCCGGGTCCAAGCCCACGGACGCGGCCTCGGCGGGGGTTTCGAGCAACTCGGTGCGGGAGATGATGAAATCGGTGATGAATTTCCGGTAGTAACCCACCGCCACGTAGCCCTGCTTCAGGTAGTATTCGATGCGGCCGTCGTAGTTGTCGGCGCCCCACGGCTTCAGCTGTGGATTGCGGATCGTCACGGTGCCCAGCGTGCCGAGGGAGGGGTCGGTATTGTTGCTGGGGTTAATGGTGGTGGAGGGGAGGAGGCTCGTCGCGAAATCCGGTTTCGCCTTGGTGCTGGCCCAGGCGGTTTTGAAGATCAGGTTGTCGGTCAGGTTCCACGAGGCGTGGAGGCTGGGGTAGTAGCCCGATTGCGAGGCGGCGCCCCGCGAGCCGTTGCGGTGATAGATGAGTTTCGCCTCGGAGAGACTGCCTGCGGCGCCCGCTTCGGGTTTGCGCACGCGCTGGCCGTTGACGAGCACGAAGGCGCCGTTGGCGTTGGTTTGAAACACGGCGGTGGGCGTTTGGAGGAAGCCGCGGCCGGAGCCCTCGGTCTCTTCGAGCCGGACGCCGCCGACGAGGCCGAGGCGATTGGTGAACAGCCGCGACTCACCCATCAGGTAGACGGCCTGCATGGTTTCGGTGAGCTGGTTCACGCTCTCGGCGCTGCGACGATAAGAGATGGCGTCCTCGTAGCGGAAATACTCCGGGTGGGCTTTGAAGAGGTTGTAGTATTTCTCCATGCTGAGGTGCTCGACTGCCGGGTAACCGTTTTCCGCGTCCGGGGCCTTGGCGTAATGGTCGGCGGCGATCACGCGGGCGCTGTCGTCGGCGCTGGCGGCGATGCCATCGGCGCCGAGAAAGGTCCAGGTGTTGGC
>CAJAYO010000111.1 GCA_903948415.1 uncultured Opitutia bacterium
CGGCGGACCACGCCGCGCAGCTGCGCGCGCTGATCGCCGGGCTGTAGGCGTGGCGTGCAGCCGTCGGGGGCCGGGTGATTTTTGAACGAACGGACATTGCGGCGGGCGGAGCGATGCGCTCACTACGCTCATGGTTGATTTTCGCCGCCGCCGCTGCCGCCTGATGCTCCTCGCGGGAGCGATCGCGCTCGGCGTGGGCGTTGCGCTGGAACGGCGCGGGGGCGGCGCGGCGCGGGGGCCGGGTCAGGCGGTGGTCGCCGCGGACGGCCTGGGGGGCCCGGCGCGGGGGGCGGTGGTATTCGCGCCGACCGCGGAGAAGGCGCCGATTTTCTCACGCGGGGCGTTGTTTGCCGCTGCGCCGGTGACGGCGGCGGTGGCGGCGGAACTCAATGCGGCCCTGCCGGCGCCGGCCCGGGCCGTGCAGTATGTGCGGGTGAATACGCCCTGGGTGACGGGCAAGGCCTCGCCGTTTTGGCAGCGGGCCGGCGAGGGTCGCGTGACGTGGCCGCGGCTGGACGGCGCGGCTCTCACGATCGTGATCGACAGCAGCGCGATGCTCGGGGCGGATCGTTTTACGAGCACGGGCCACCTCGAAGGCCGGCCGGAGAGCCGGGCGGTGTTTGCGTTCAATGCGGGTTTTCTTCACGCCACGGTGGAGGACGTCGAACTGGGCAGCCACGTGTTGCGCGTCGCGACGGGGGAACTCTCGCAGGCTTACCGGATCGATCCGGCGCTCGTGCCGCCGTGCGGCGGGTCGCGGTCGAAATTCGTCGACGGCGCCGTGCTGGCGGCGGCGGCGGCGCGTCAGGCGCGCGCGGGGGAACGGGCCGCGGGCGGTGCGACCGCGATGGCGGCTGAAGCGGCGCCCGTTGCGGCCCTCACGGACAATCCGTCGGGCGTGGAGGTCCATGTGATGATGGCGGCCACGCAGGATGTGCTTGCGACGCTCACGGGGGCGGCGCGTTCGGCGGCGTTGGTGAGCGCGTTCGACGCGGTGATCGCGCGGGTGAACGGCGATCTCGCCGCAAGCCGGGTCGGGGCGCGCGTGAAGCTCGTGCAGGTGGCCGAGACGACTTACGACGAGACGAAGAGCGGGAGCAACCGGGTGCAGGACGACGCGCTGACGGCGCTGCAGAGTTCCGCCGACGGCAAGATGGACGAACTGCATGCGTTGCGCGACGCGTGTGGGGCGGACCTGGTGTGTCTGGCCATCAACCGGACGGATTTCGCGAGCAGCGGGCTCGCGTTCGTGATCGACACGCCGGGGGACAACACGAACGCGCTGTTTGCGTTCTCGGTCGTGCAGTATTCCGCGATCGCGGGCACGACGGTGGTTTCGCACGAGTTCGGCCATTCGTTTGGCTGCGCGCACGACCGGGAAAATGCGTCGGCGCCCGGGGCCTACGCTTACAGCTACGGCCACCGGTTTTTCGGCGCCGACGGCGTGCGCTACCGCGACATCATGGCCTATCCGCCCGGCGTGCAGCTCGGGTATTTTTCCAACCCGACCGTCGTGGCTCCGGCACCGGTCAGCGTGCCGGTCGGCATCGCCGGCGGCCTGATCGGCGAATCGGACGCGGCGCGGACGATCGAGCAGGCCGTGTTCGAGGTATCCGGGTATCGGTTGCAGACGCAGACCGTGCCCGATGCCGGGACGCTCATCAATGTCGCCACGCGGGCCACAATCAGCCCCGGGGAGCGGGCGGTGATCGCGGGGTTTACGCTCCGGGGCGACGGGCCGAAAACGATGCTGGTGCGCGTCGCCGGTCCGGCGCTCGCGGCGTTCGGGGTGCGCGACGCGCTCGCGGCGCCCGGGCTCGAACTTTATGCGGGCGGCGTGCGGCTCGCGGAAAATTTCGGCTGGTCCGCGGGGAGCGACGCGGCCGCGGTGGCCGCGGCCACCGCGGCGGTCGGCGCGTTTGCCTTCGCCCCCGGCAGCGCGGACGCCGCGCTGCTCGTCACGTTGCCGCCCGGCGGCTACACGGCCGTCGTGCGCAGCGCCGCCGGGACGGGGTCCGTGCTCGTCGAAGCCTACGAACTGGCCGCCGACGCCACCCGTCTCGTGAACCTCGCCACCCGGGGCTACGCGGACAAAACCGGCCACCCGCTCGTCGCCGGCTTTGTCGTCCGCGGCGTGCCGGGGACGACGAAGCGCGTCCTGATGCGGGTGCGCGGTCCGTCGCTCGCGCGGGCGCCGTGGAACGTGCCCGAGGCGCTGGACGATCCGTCTATGGAGATCCGCGGTGCCACGGGCGCGCTGCTGCTGCGGAACGACGATTGGAGCACGGGGGCCGAGGGCGGCGCGAGTGCGGTGAACGACTTCACCCCGCTCGTGCGTTATTACAATGAAACGCAAATTGCGGCGACGGGCCTCGCGCCGGCGAACCGGCGCGAGCCGTGCCTCCTGGCCGATCTGCCGCCCGGCAACTACACGGTGATTGTGACGCCCTTCGAATTGCTGCCGGACGAGCCTGCGCGGCCGGGCGCGGCGCTCGTCGAAGTGTTTGAAATCAATCCGTAGCAATTTCGGGGATGACGCTTGAGGTGCGTCAAGGCGCGCGGGGACGAAGTGGGGCAGAGTGGGCGCATGGACCACGCCCTGCTGCCCGCCGCCGCCCGCCCGTCCGCGCGCTGGCGCGATCTCGTGATGCCGCGGGAGCATGGCAGTTGGTCGCTCGCGTTGGAGCCGCTCCTGTTCGGCCTGATCGCCGGGCCCTCGCTCGCCGGCGGCGGCCTTGCGCTCGCGGTGGTCGCGGCGTTTTTCGCCCGGCGGCCGCTGCGGATTGCCCTGGGCGACGTGTCGCCGGACCGGCGGGCGCTCGCCCGCGGACCGCTGGGCGGGTTGATCGGGTTGGCGACGGTTTTTTTTCTCGGGGCCGTCGCGCTGGGCGGTTGGGCGTGGTTGGTCTGGCTGCTGCCGGCCGCGACGGCGGGCGCGGTTTTTCTTCACTTTGATCTGCGGGCGGCCGGGCGGGAAGAAATCGCGGAGATTGCGGGAGCGGGGGCGTTCGCCCTCGTGCCGGCGGCGCTGGCGGCGCTGGCGGGCTGGAGCGCACCGGACGCGGGCGCGTTGGCGCTCGTGATGCTGGGCCGCACGGTGCCGTCGGTGCTCGGCGTGCGGGCCTGCCTGCGGGCGGCAAAAACCGGCGAGCGGCGCGCGGGGCCCGCGGTGGCCGGCGCCGCGCTCGCCCTGACCGTCGGTCTCGGGCTGGTGCGGGCCGGCCACGCGCCGGCGGCGGCGGTCGCGGGCCTGGCGGTGCTGGCCGCGCGGACGATGTTCCTGCTGGTGTGGCCGCGGCCGGTCTGGCGCGCGCGGACCCTCGGCATGATCGAGACGGTCCTCGGTGCCGGCTTTGTCCTCACCGTGGCGTGGGCGTGGCGCGCCTGAGTTCGCTGCGCGCGACCGACGGATTGTTTGACGCGCGTCAAGGCCGGCCCCGCGGGTTTCTGCGATAGTGATTCCCGCCAACCCAACTTTACCCACCCATGAAAATCCACCTCCTCCCCGCGCGGCTGACCGCCGCTCTCGTTCTCCTGCTCGCCGGTTCCGGCGCGTTGGCCCCGGCGGCCCGCGCCTCCGAGGGCTCCGTGACCGCCAAGCCCGGCGGCGCACCGATCGCGACCGAGCTGCCGCTCGAAGTGGCCGTGCTCACGCGCGCCCCGAATGTCCCGCCGCCCATCGGGCGCAAACATGCCGCGAAAGTCGTCGTCAACCTGGAGGTCAAGGAAGTGACGCAGCGCCTGGCCGACGGCGTGGAATACACCTTTTGGACGTTCGGCGGCGAGGTGCCCGGTCTGTTCATCCGCGTGCGGGAGGGCGATGTCGTCGAGTTTCACCTCAACAACCACCCGAGCTCGAAGATGCCCCACAACATCGATCTCCACGCGGTGACCGGGCCCGGCGGGGGTGCGGCCTCGTCGTTCACGGCGCCGGGCCACTCGTCGCAGTTTACCTTCACCGCGCTGAACTCCGGACTTTACGTCTATCACTGCGCGACGGCTCCCGTGCCGATGCACATTTCGAACGGCATGTATGGCCTCATCCTCGTCGAGCCGAAGGAGGGCCTGCCGCCCGCTGACCGCGAATATTACGTGATGCAGGGCGACCTCTACACCCAGGGCGCGACGAACGAATCCGGCCTGCAGGCATTCGACAACGTCAAGGCCATGGACGAGCGCCCCACGTATGTCGTGTTCAACGGCTCAGTGGGCTCCCTCGTCGGCGACAAGGCGCTCCAGGCCAAAGTCGGTGAAGTCGTGCGCCTCTACTTCGGCGTCGGTGGGCCAAACCTCACCTCGTCGTTCCACGTCATTGGCGAAATTTTCGACCGTGTGTGGCTGGAAGGCGGCATGAAGCAGGTGCAGGAGAATGTGCAGACCACGATGGTGCCGGCCGGCGGCTCCGCGATCATCGAGTTCAAGGTCGATGTGCCCGGCACGTTCATCCTCGTCGACCACTCGCTGTCGCGCGCCTTCAACAAGGGGGCGCTCGGCATGCTCAAGGTCACCGGTCCGGAAAACCGCCGGCTCTATTCGGGCAAGGAAATCGACGAAGTTTACCTCGGCCAGCAATCGGCCGCGGGTTCGGCCGCGAGCACCCGTGAGGCGCAGCTCGTCGCGCAAAAAGCCGAGGCCATCGCGAAGAATCCGGAGATCGCGAACATCACGAAGGACATCCAGCTGGAGCGCGGGAAGAAAGTTTTCCTCTCCGCCTGCTTCGCCTGCCATCTTCAGGAAGGCCAGGGGCTGCCCGGCGTGTTTCCGCCCCTCGCCGGTTCCGATTATCTCAAGGCCGACAAAGAGCGCGCCGTGCGCACCGTCCTCAAGGGCCTCAGCGGTCCGATCACCGTCAACGGCAAACCCTACAACAATGTGATGCCGCCGCAGGAGTTCACCGACGACCAAGTCGCCGATGTGCTCACCTACGTGATGAACAGCTGGGGCAACGCCTACGGCTCGGTCTCGGCCGACGAAGTGAAACGCATCCGCCGCGCCGGCCAGTAAACCGTCGCCGTCGTCTCTTCCCCGTCGTGCGCACCGTCCTCCATCGCTTCGCGACCGCCCTCGTCCTCACGTGCGGCGTGAGTGGCGCAGCGGCGCGCGGGGAGGACGCGGCGGGGTCGGCGCCGGCCGGGATGGTGGTCGTCCCCGCCGGCCACTACGCGCCCCTCATCCGCACGAAGGATGAGCCGGAGCGGGTGCCCGTGCCGGTCTACGCGCTCGACGAACGTCCCGTGACCAACGCCGAGTTCCTTGCTTTCGTGCACGCCAATCCGAAGTGGCAACGGTCCCGCGTGAGCCCGCTCTTCGCCGACACCGGTTACCTCGCG
The DNA here is from genome assembly GCA_903948415.1 of uncultured Opitutia bacterium. Classification (GTDB taxonomy): domain Bacteria; phylum Verrucomicrobiota; class Verrucomicrobiia; order Opitutales; family Opitutaceae; genus GAS368. The sequence continues at coordinate 5,331 of CAJAYO010000111.1, forward strand.
GACTGGACCGGCGACACCGAGCTCGGCCCGCGCGTGCCCGCGACGGCGCCCGTGGTGCGCGTATCCTGGTTCGCCGCACGCGCCTACGCCGCGTGGGCCGGCAAGCGGCTGCCGACGACCGCCGAGTGGGAGCACGCCGCCGCCGCCGGATTTACCACGGCCAACGGAGCGACCGAGCCGGGCTTTCCGGCCTATGCCCTGGTCTGGTTTTCCAAACCGACGCCGGACACGTTCCCTTCCGTCGGCCTGGGCCGCCCGAATTTCTACGGGGCGCGCGATCTGCTGTCGCTCGTGTGGGAGTGGGTCGACGATTTCAACACCGCGATGGTTTCCGGCGAGTCGCGCGGCGACACCGGTCTCGAGCGCACGCTCTTCTGTGGGGCGGGCGCGGCGGGCGCCCGCGACCTCACCAATTACCCCGCTTTCATGCGCGCCGGGCTCCGCAGCTCCCTCCGCGCCAGCTATGTCGTGCCGAACCTCGGCTTCCGCTGCGCCCAATCGATCTCACCATGAAAACCCGATTCGCCCTCGTCCTCCTCGCGTCTGCCTTGGGTAGGAGCCTGCTTGCGGGCGATTCCGCCGAGCCATCGCGCGCAAGCGAGCCATCGCGCGCAACCGAGCCATCGCGCGCAAGCGCGCTCCTACCTGCGGTCTCTGCGACAGGCGCGTGCGACGCGACCGGCCCGGCCGCGCAAGGCGGCGCGCCGTGCTGCGCCGTCGTCGAGAAAAAGGCGCCCTGCTGCGCCGAGCTGCCCGCGGGCGCCCCGCTCTCGGCCCGCTCGCTCTACCAGCTGGATGCGACG